>DAISWT010000001.1:0-8741 GCA_036826235.1 Acidobacteriota bacterium
CCGGCTCCGATTTCGGTTTCACCCAGAGGATCCGCATCGGCCCGATGAGCGGCCGTTCGAACGTGGTTTTCTGGCTGGAGCAACAGGGGATCGAGCCGGCGGACGACCTGGTCGATCGGATCTACGACGCCGCCAAGCGCAGCGACCGTCTCCTCGAGGACCGGGAGATCCTGGCGCTCGTCGGCCCGGGTCTGAGGTCCGCCCCGCCGCGCTAGGGGCCTGTCCGGGCATCGGGCAGGGCCGCCCCGCAGACCCGGTTCCTACCCGACTCCTTCGCGCGGTAGAGCTCCCGGTCGGCGCGCCCGACCAGCGATTTGATGTCCTTCCCGTGCTCCGGGAAGGTGGCGATCCCGATGCTGATGGTGACCCCGACCGTCACGCCGTCCAGGCGGATCGGCTCCTGCTCGATCGCGCGGCGGATGCGCTCCGCCGCCCGCAGCGCCTCGCCGGCGCTCCTCTCGGAGAGGTAGGCCAGGAACTCCTCACCGCCGTACCGCGCCGAGACATCGTCCGTCCGGATCGACTCGCGGATGAGCCGGCCGACCTCGGACAGCACGTGGCTCCCCATGAGATGGCCGTAGGTGTCGTTCACCGATTTGAAATGGTCCAGGTCCATCATCAGCACGGCGAGCGGCAGACCGTATTTGCGGCAGCGCTTCAGTTCCAGATCGAGGGCCAGGTAGAGTGACTCCTTGGTGAGGAGCCCGGTGAGCTGGTCGTAGGTGATGCGGTGACGCACCTCCTCGTGGTAGCGGGCCTCGATCTCGTCGAGCAGGACGAGCTTCAGGACCGTGTCGCCGATCTGGATCTTGTCGCCTTCCGTCAACTCCATCGATTCGACGCGGCGGTTGTTGACCAGCGTGCCGTTGGTGCTGCCCAGGTCGGTCAGGTGGAAGGCTGCGCTGCGGCGCTCGCGATCCCACTTCACGCTGATGCGGACATGCTCGCGGGAGGCGAGGTCGTCGAGGATCCGCACATCCGCATCCAGGCCCCGCCCCAGCACCGTGTGCATCCTCCGGAGCCGGAAGTCGCGACCGATTTCCGCGCCCTTTAGGACGACCAGGGAGGCGCTTGTCTTGCGGAAGCGCCGGCTGTCGAGGATCTCCCTCGGAATGGCCAGCGTGCGATCATGGGCCCGGCGGGGCATGCGGTTCACCTCACTCCTTCGAATCGATGCAGACACGGTTGCGGCCGCTCTCCTTCGCCCGATAAAGCGCCCGGTCGGCTCGCCCGACGAGCGTCCGCACGTCCCGGCCGTGCTCCGGGCAGCAGGCGACCCCGATGCTGATGGTCACCTGGATGGTCACGCCGTCCAGGGTGAACCGGTGACCCTCGATCGCCTTGCGGATTCGCTCGGCCGCCTGGCCCGCGCCGAGAGTGGTGCTCTCCGCCAGATAGGCCAGGAACTCCTCGCCGCCGTACCGGGCGGCGACGTCGACTGTCCGGAGCGAGTCGCGGATGAGCCGGCCGACCTCGGTCAGGACGTGGCTGCCCATCAGGTGACCGCGCGCGTCGTTGACCGACTTGAACCGATCGAGATCCATCATCAGGATGGAGATCGGCAGCTCGTAGCGCAGGCAGCGCTGCAGCTCCCTGTCGAGAGCCAGATAGAGCGATTCCTTGGTGAGGAGCCCAGTCAGCTGGTCATACGAGATGAGGTTGCGGACTTCCTCGTGGAACTTCGCCTCGATCTCGTCCAGGAGGACGAACTTCAGGACCGTGTCCCCGATCTGAATCTTGTCCCCCTCGCGCAGCTCGACGCTCTCAATCCGCGCCGAGTTCACGAAGGTGTGGTTGGTGCTGTCGAGGTCGGCCAGGTGATAGGTCGCGACCTGGCTTTCGGGATTCCAGCTGCATTCAAGGCGGGCGTGCTCGCGCGACGCCAGATCGTCGGGAAGGCGGATCTCGGCCCCGAAACCCCGGCCGATGATCGTCGGTCCCCGCCGCAGTCGGTAGTTGCGGCCGATCTCGGCCCCCTGCAGGACGACCAGCGCGGCCACGATCTTGTGGAGGCGGCCAGTGTCCAGGGAGGCCCGGTCGATCGCCGTGGTCCGATCGTGGAGTTCGTCGGCCATGATCTCCGCGTCCATCGGAAACGGCGCGTGGTCGTGACGGTTACAGATCTGCAACCGGGAGGCGATGCGCCGCTCCCATCGACTCCAATGTAATCCGGTCCCCGGGGATGTCCACACGGCTGCGCGCACCCGGCCACCCGCCGCCGCGGTGGTACGACGTTCCTAGAGCAGGGGAACCGAGGAGCGGACCGGCCTGCGGCGTACGGGAGAGGGGACGGTGAGGTTGCGCGACAGCGAGCGGTAGGCCTCCTCGATGGCGGCCACCGTGGCCTGCCGCTCGGCCTCGCAGTCGAGGGAGGCGAGGGCCGGGGAGTCGGAGCGCAGGGTGCGGCGCAGACGCAGGTAGGCGCTCAGGACTTCGTCCTGCATCGCGCCGGGACGGAGGTCGAGGGCGCTGTACGCGTCCCGCTCGGGGGAGCGCAGGCCGGTGGCGCTGTGCGGGCCGGTGCGGGGTGAGGAGAACGACTCGGCCACGGCCCGCAGCATCTCGGCGGTGCGCGTCCTGGGATACTCGGAGAGATAGGCCCGGCGCGACTTGACGCACTGCACCAGCGTCGGGTCGTAGGGGATGGCGCCGGCGAAGCGCACCGGGATGCGGATGAAGCGACCGGAGATCCATTCCATCGATTCGCCAAGCCGCTCGTCCTCGTGCGAGCGCACCTGATTGATCACGAGGTGCGGCAGGAAGGTATCGACGTGGCTCGCCAGCGTCGCCGCGACGCAGGAATCGACGCGCGCGATCTCCTCGATGATCTCGTACGGCCGTCCGTCGTCCGACTGGTCGCGGTGCTCCATCACCAGGTCGATGATCGGCTGGTGACCGAGGGTCCGCCCCAGGTGATACAGGCGTCTGAGGAAGGCCGCCTTCAGGAACCGGTAACAGTTCTCGACGGAGGTCGGCTCGGGAAGGATCACCAGGAGCGCCCGATCGGCGAGCGAAAAGAGATCCAGGACGTTCAGCGAGGTGCCGGCTCCCAGATCGAGCAGCACGACGTCGGCCGGCAGCCCGAGAAGGACGCGCAGCAGGCGGGTTTTCTGGAAGTGCTTCAGGCTCTCGATGTCGAGGCTGTTGCGCGCCCCGCTGATCAGCGACAGACGCTCCACGCCGGTCTCGAACACGACCGTCTCGATCGAGTCGAAACGCCTCTTGATGAAGTCGCTCAACGCGAGCGGCGGAGGGTCCATGCCGAGTATGGTGTGCAGGTTCGGCGCCCCGAGGTCGCCGTCGACCAGGATCACCCTGCGCCCCATCTGGGCCAGGTGGATCCCGAGGCTGGCCGCGACCAGGGACTTCCCCGTGCCACCCTTGCCGCCGCCGACGGCCCACACCTGGGGCCGGCCTGCGGAGGTCCGAGCTCCGATGTTCATGTTGATCTTCCAGTACCGCGGAATCGGGGCCCGCGCAACTGGCGGTATGCTGACGGGTCGGCTAGGATAGGGGGTCCTTCACCACGATCGGCTTCCGGAGGTCCTCGCATGCGCGATCACCGTTCTGTCATCGTCGCCCTCCTGTTCCTTCTCTTCCAGGCCGCGGCGGTCCCGGCCCGGTGCCAGGCGCCGCCGGCGGGTCCACCGGACGCCGGTCCTCCCGGCTCGCCGCCCGCGAAGAAGAGCCTCGGTGATCGGAACGATCGCCGGCTGTTCCAGCGTTTCGTCGAAGACGCCGCGGTGTCCTCCGGGGGATGGGCGGAGATGCAGTACCGCTACGACAACCTCCCGGGCGGGAAAGACCACTTCATCGGCCCGCTCGTCGCGTTCAAGGTCGTCAAGGACGTCGAGGCGGGGCTGCGCTTCGGCTGGCTCGACGTTCGCCCGGACACGGGCCCGAACGGATCGGGGCTCTCCGACCTCGACCTGTACGCCAAGTACCGCTTTCCGGGCGGCGGGGCCAGGACCGCCGTGGGCGCGCTCGTGAAGATCCCCACCGCCGACGAGACGAAGGGGCTGGGCACCGGCAAGCGCGACGCCGAGCTGTTCGCCGCCTGGCGCGCCGATCTCGAGGCGGTGTCGATTACCGCGAACGCCGGCTTCCGGTTCAACGGCGATCCGGACGCGCCCCTCCCGCACACCAACGACACGCTCCTGTTCGGCGGCGGCGTCCTGCTGCCGGCCTCCCCGCGACTGACCATCGTGATCGAAGGTTCCTATGAAACGAACCGGATCGAAGGGGCCGCCGATGACGGGCGCCTGACGCTCGGGATGCAGTCGCGCGGCCGGCGCGGGCGCGGCGGATTCCGCGGCGCCGTCGCCATCCCGCTCAAGGACGGCGCTCCTGACAGCGAGCTGATCGCCGGCGCCTTCCTGACGTACTAGAAGCCTGTCCGGGTCTCGGGATGGGCCGCATTCCGGACTCCACCTGCGCTCCGCGGACCCGGCGGGAGGGCGCGCCCGGAGCGCTGTGCTAGGATCAGACGAGCCGTGCTGCTCCCCGGGGTGCGCCGATGACCAACCCTTTCAAAGGACTCACGATCGGCACCAGGCTGCTTCTGATCGTCCTGGTGATGATGCTGCTGACTCTCACCAGCTCTTTCCTGCTTTACTCGCACTTCGAGGTGGAGCTGCTCGACGAGATCCAGGGCCAGACCGAGTCGCTCTCGAAGGCCCTGCAGATCAGTGTCCAGCAGCTCACGTCCCAGGGGATGAGCGACGACAAGCTCCTGAACGACTACGTGCAGCGCCTGTCCAGCAAGGGGGTCAAGGAGATCTCGATCCTGAGCAACGAGAAGCAGGTGGTGGCGTCGTCCAACCTGTCGAAGATCGGCAAGACCCTCGGCCCGGCGCGCCTGCCCCGGCACGGCAACAACGTGATCATCACCGGCACGCTGGCGGACGACGACACCGAGTTCGAGGGGAAGAAGACCTACACCCTGGACATCCCGATCATCGTGGACAACGAGAAGCGGGGCTACGTCAGGCTCCACCTGCTCCTGGACGATTTCCAGCAGATCATCCACGAGGCGCTGACGAGGCGGCTCCTGGCGACGGGGATCGTGTTCCTCGTCGGCATGGCGGGCGTGGTGGGGCTCTCGTTCGGCGTGACGCGCTCTCTGGACCAGCTCGCCAGGGCGGCGGGCCGGGTTGCGGAGGGCGACCTCTCCGCGCGTGTCCGCACCACCCGCCGGGACGAAGTCGGGCGCCTGGGGGCCACGTTCAACACCATGGTCGAGAAGCTGCTCGAGCAGCGGGCCCTCGAGTCCCGGCTGCGGCGCGCGGAGCGCGCCTCCGCCGTCGCCGGCCTGGCCTCCGCGGTGGCCCACGAGATCCGCAACCCGCTGAACCTGATCAGCCTGAGCATCGACCATCTGGGGACTGAGTACGGCCAGGCGGACGAGGCGCGCGCCGCGGAGTACCGGAAGATCATCGCGTCCGTGCGCCACGAGCTGAACCGGCTGAACCGAATGGTGAGCGACTTCCTCAGCTACGGCCGGCCGCCGCGCCTGGCTCTGCGCCCGTGCCGGGTGGACGAGATCGTCGACGAGGTGCTGTCGCTGACGGAAGCCAAGGCGCGGGATCAGAGGATCGAGATCGTGCGGACCATCCTGCCCGACCTGCCGGTCGTCCGGGCCGACCCCGAGGGGCTGCGCACCTGCTTCCTGAACGTCGCGATCAACGCCATCCAGTCGACCCCCGCGGGCGGCAGCCTTTCGGTCGGGGCGGAGACGGGCCGGAACGGCGCCGGTGAGCCCACGGTGTCCATCACGTTCCGGGACACCGGCTGCGGGATCGCGCCCGCCGATCTGGAGCGGATCTTCGACCCTTACTTCTCGACCCGCGAGGCGGGCGTCGGACTCGGCCTGGCGATCACGCAGCGCATCGTGCAGGACCACGGAGGCGAAATCAAGGTGGACAGCTCCCCCGGGGAGGGGACGACCTTCCGCATCGATCTGCCGTCGGCCGGTCCCCAGACCGGCGCGGAATCGTTGAGCGCCGCGTGATCCGCCTCGGGGGTGGATCCCCGTTCTTCGGAGCGAGACGTGAATGACGCGCAGCGCGTGCTGGTGGTTGACGACGAGACCCGGCAGCTCGACATCCTGAAGGCCATCCTGGGCCGCGAGGGGTTCGACGTCGACACCGAGACGACCGCCGAGGCGGCCGTGGCCTTGCTGCGCGACGCCCCGCCGCCCGTCATCCTGACCGACCTCAAGCTGCCGGGCATGGACGGCATCGGACTCCTGGACGAGGTCCTCAGGACGGCGCCGCAGAGCTGCGTGATCTTCATGACGGCGCACGGCACCATCGACACCGCCGTGGAGGCGATGAAGAAGGGGGCCTTCGACTACCTCACGAAGCCTCTGGTGCGCGACACGGTCGTCCTGGCGGTCCGGCGGGCGATGGAGAAGGCGCGCCTGCTGCGCGAGAACCTCGCCTTGCAGCAGCAGCTCGTCGATCGTTTCTCGTTCGCGAACATCATCGGCGATCACGGCAAGATGCAGGACGTCTTCCGTCTGGTGATGAAGATCGCCCCGAGCGCCTCGACCGCCCTGATCTACGGGGAGTCGGGCACGGGCAAGGAGCTGATCGCGCGCGCCATCCACTACAACTCGCCGCGTCGTTCCCGCCCGTTCCTGGCCATCAACTGCGCCGCCATCCCCGAGCCGCTCATGGAGAGCGAGCTGTTCGGGCACGAGAAGGGCGCGTTCACGGGGGCCATCGCGCGCAAGATCGGGCTGTTCGAGGACGCCTCCGGCAGCACGCTGTTCCTGGACGAGATCGGCGATCTCAGCGTGGCGATGCAGGCCAAGCTGCTGCGCGCGCTGCAGCAGAAGGAGATCCGGCGCGTGGGCGGGAACGAGTCCATCCGCGTCGACGTGCGGATCATCGCCGCGACGAACAAGAGCCTGACGCGCCTGATGCAGGAAGGGAAGTTCCGCGAGGACCTCTACTACCGTCTCAACGTCCTGGCCATCTTCCTGCCGCCGCTGCGCGAGCGGACCACCGACATTCCGCGCCTGGTGAGTCATTTCATCGCGCGCCACGCCGCCGGCGCGGGCAAGAACATCCGGGGGATCGATGACCGGGCCCTCGCCGTGCTCATGCGGCACCCCTGGCCGGGAAACGTCCGGCAGCTCGAGTCGGCGATCGAGCGGGCCGTCCTGCTCGCCGAGGGCGAGACCATCGGTATCGAGGACCTGCCTCAGGAAGTCCGACAGAAGACGGACGCGGGCGTCCTGGCGATCGAGATCCCGGACACCGGCATCTCGTTCGAAGCCCTCGAGAAGCAGCTCCTCGAGCAGGCGCTGCAGAAGGGAAGGAGCGTCTCCGCCGCCGCCCGTCTCCTCGGCATGACCCGGCGCACCCTTCAGTACCGCTTGAAGAAGTTCGGGCTGTCCCATCCCTCCCAAAATGATGACGACGATGCAGGCGCCGCCGAAGAGCGTGGCGCGGCGGCCGGGCGTGCACCAAATGGTGCATCGGCCGCCCCGGATGGTTAACGAATCGACGAAATCGCGCTCGAGAATCCTGCCGCACCGGCCTGCTCGCAATATTCCAAATCATTCCTTTTGAGTTGTTTGCGAGAAATGCAGAGGGTCTCCCCGACTTTGGCACCGGAGTTGCTAAGACCCGGGTGAGGAGGTACGTCACGATGCGCAAACTGTTTATTCTGAGTCTTGTTGCCGTATGCATGCTGGGGCTTGCCACGATGTCGGTGGCCGCCCAGAAGGCCACCACGAAGTCCAGCAGCCACACGGTGGTCGGCGAGGTGGTGAGCGTGGACCCGGCGAACAACACCTTCACGATCAAGGAGAATGTGAAGGGCGGCGGGGAAGCGAAGGAACTCACCTTCAACTTCGACGCGAAGGGCAAGGTGACGGTTGCCGGAAAGCCAGGCAAGTTGGACGACTTGAAGTCGGGCGACTCGGCGACTATTCGCTACACCGAGAGGGAAGGCAAGATGATCGCCCAGCAGATCCGGGTCGCCAAGCCCGCAGCCAGCAAGGCTTCTTCGAAGTAAGGCTCTCGAAGGATCGAATCGGGGGACGCGGCCGCGAAGGCCGCGTCCTTTTTTTTACTCTCCGACGGACCTCCTGAGCAGGCGGCGGACCTCGGCGGGCGGCAGGGGAGAGACCGCCACCCGGATGAGCACGCGCCCGGCGGCATCCTCGCGGCCGGCGCGGTCGTCCGGCGCGACGGTCACCCGGACCGGCCGCGCCATCCCGAAGCTCACGGCATAAGCCTCGCCGGCAGTCTCCATGCGCAGGGTGCAGGCTGGTTCACCCCCCGCGTCGGCGATCTCGATCATCGTCACCTGGCCACCGGGGACCAGCCGGGCGGAGCGTTCGAGGGCGTCTTCAAGCGCCGGTCCGCTGACGTCGAGGAGCGCCCGCAGTTCCCGGCCCGCTCGCGAGCCGGGCCGGTTGCTGACCAGAACGTGTCCCTGGGACCATGCCAGGATGAATAGCGGGCGCGCGGCGAGAGCCTGCAAGGCCCGCAGCTCCTGGCGCCGCAGGACCACGAAGACTCGGCGATCCCCCTGAAGGGAGGCGAGGAGTTCGGCCTCCTCGAGAAAAGTGCGGGGATCGTGACGGGTGATCCGGCCGAGCCTCAGGTCGTCGCTGTGTGGTGAGACCAGCCCGACCGTCTCTCCCAAGTAGAACGGCAAACCGCGCAGGTAGCATTGATAGGAGTAGACCGGCTCGGCGGCGAGCCTCTCGGCGCGCGCGAGCA
>DAISWT010000001.1:8762-12210 GCA_036826235.1 Acidobacteriota bacterium
TTGAAGTAGTCGATCCGGCCGACGACCGCGAAGATGGCGTAGCAGGCGATCATCCACAGACATGCCGTAGTCGCCACGGCGGCGAGGTTACGGCCGCGCCCTGCCAGGAGGTGTCCCAGGAGCATCGCGCCCCCCGCCAGCACCAGGGCGGAGAGGAGAAGCGGCCAGCCGACCCCGGCGCGCTTCAGGTATTCCCAATCCTCGCGGCGCTGCCGCAGGACGACCGTGCCGGCTGCGACGAGCGCCAGGAAGCACGGGGGCCAGAGGAACATCGAGCGGCGCGTCGCCTCCTCAGGAGGGTCGCAGTCGATCACCGGGGCGAGGAGCAGGGCCGCCGCGGGCAACAGCGGCAGGACATAAAAAGCCAGCTTGGACTGGGACAGCGTGAACAGCACGAACCCCGGCGCCAGCCAGGCCCAGAGAAAGGCCGGGGTCTCGGCGCGCAGGGTCTCGGCCGCGTGCGTGAGGCGGGCGCGATGACGGACCAGGTGCGCCGGCAGCATCAGGCTCCAGGGCATCAGGCCCGCCGCGAGGACCGCGAGGTAATACCACCAAGCCCCCCGGTGGCGGTGCACGGTGGTGGCGAACCGCTCCAGGTGCTCGTGCACCAGGAAATAGCGCGGGAATTCCGGGTTGGCGACCGACACCGCCACGTACCACGGCGCCACGATCGCCCCGAACACCAGGACGCCGCGAATCCAGGGGATTTCCTTCGCGCGCCGCGTCTCGCCCCTCGGGATGAGAAAACCGGCAATGGTCAGCGCCGGCAGGACGGCGCCAATCGGGCCCTTGGTCAGCACCGCGGCCGCCACCGCGGCGAACATCCCGAGGTAGGCGGGCCCTCCCCCGGACGGCCCGGCGCGGTATCCCTTCAGAAAGAGGAGAAGAGCGAGCGCGACGAAGAACACCAGCCCCATGTCGAGCGTGAGGATATGACTGGCGGCGAAGAAGAGCAGGGATGACGCCAGGATGAAGAGCGCGACATTGCCACGCCGGCGACCCAGGAGCAGCACGCCGACGCGTCGGGTCACCAGGAGGACGCCGGCGGCGAACAGGATCTGCCCGAAGCGCGCCCCCGTCTCGCCTCGCCCCCACAACGCCAGCGAGGCGGCGGTCACCCAGTACACCAGCGGTGGCTTGTCGAGGAAGACGGCCCCGTCGATGCGTGGCGTGACGAAGTCGCCGCTCTCCAGCATGCCGCGCGCCACGTCGGCGTAGCGCCCTTCGTCCCGCTCCCACAGCCCCCAGGGGGACACGCCGAGCAGGACGAGCAGGACACAGCACCCCAGGAGCACCGCGGGTCGCCGCGGCGATGGACGACGCATCCGACGCGATGATAATACGGTTTATACTCTCGCGCGATGAACCAGACGGCCGCCTCGGCGGAACGGGGCAAGACGTACGTCTTTGCCCTGCGGGTGCTGGGAAGCGCCGGCCGGTGGTGGCCGTTCCTGCTCATTGGCGCGGTCAGTTTCCTTGGTTGGGAGGAGCTGCGACGGATCGATCTCAACCAGGTCGATCAGGCGCTTCACTCCCTGTCACCCCGCTGGCTCCTCATTGCCTCCGCCCTGACGGTCCTGAACCTGGCCCTTCTCGGCTGCTATGACCTGATCACGCTGGAAGGATCGCCGGTGCCCCGCGCCTCGCGCTGGGGGCTCGGAACGATCGCCTTTGCCTGGAGCAACTTCCTGACGCTCGGGCCGATCGCCGGCCCGGCGATCCGCTTCCTGCTCTACCGTCCCTACTCGGTGGACGCGGCGGCGTTGAGCAACGCGATCGTCGCCAATATCATGGCGTTCGCCGCGACTCTGGTCGTCTGTTTCATCAGCACCTGGACGGTGCCAGCGGCGCTCGCTCCCGCCACCGCGCTCGCCATCCTGGCGCTCCTGGCGCTTCTCCTGGGCCGACTCGGGCGCCGGGAGGGCTCGCCCGGCTGGGCGCGCCGGCGCGGCCGCGTCTGGGCGGCGCTGTTCGGCGTGGCGTTCCTCGACTGGGCGCTGGCGGCGTCGGTGTTCGTAGCATTCGTGCGCGCCACCGGCCAGCCGGCGGAGATCCCGGAGATCGTGCGCACCTTCTTCACCGGACAGCTCATCGGGGTGATCTCGCTCCTCCCCGGCGGCCTCGGCAGCGCCGACGCCTTCTGGCTGATCCGGCTCCCCGTCGGGCCGGCCGCGGCGGGCGCCGTCCTGATCGCCTACCGCGTCATCTACTACATGGTGCCCTGGCTCCTGGCCTGCGTGGCGCTCCTCGGGCGCGGCGCGCGCGCCGGGGTGCGCTGGCTGCGGCCGGTGCCGTCGATCCTGGCGCTCCTCATCGGCAGCGGCGGCGTCATCATGCTGGCGAGCACCGCGTCGCCGGCGCTGGCGCACCGCCTGACGATCCTGAAGCGCTGGGTGCCTGTCGGCGTCGTCGAGATCTCGCACCTCATGGGCGCGCTCACCGGTCTGGTCCTGCTGGTCCTGGCGCGCGGCATCGCCCGGGGCTACCGGGAGGCGCACCGGCTGACCGTGGCGGTCCTCCTGGTCGGCGGCGTCCTGGCGTTCCTCAAAGGGCTCGACTACGAGGAGGCGATCATCCTGTTCGCGCTGGCCGCCGTCACAGCGTCGCAGGGCGCGCTGTTCAAGAGGGAGGGCCGGGCGCCCTGGTTCGGCTGGACGACGATCGCCATCGTCGCGTTCGCCTTCGGCGTGTTCGCCCTGGTCGGGTTCAGCTCCCAGGCCGCCGTGCCGTACCAGCCGTCCCTGTGGTGGACCTTCGGCTTCGTGAGCCACGCCGACCAGGTGGCCCGCTTCCTGCGCTCGCTGGCGCTCCTGGGGATCTCCGCGGTCGCCCTGCTCCTGTACGTCGGCATGCGCGTGCCGGCCCGCTTCGAGGCTCCCGATCAGGACGAGATCGAACGCGCCTTGCGTATCCACGAGGAGTGCGGTTCTGGGACTTCGCCCCTGATGGTGGCGGCGGGCGACAAGGCGATTTTTTTCCACGGCGAGCGCGCCTTCTGCGCCTATTGTGTCGTCGGCGCCTATCTCGTGGTCTTCAGCGACCCGACAGTCCCGTCCGGCGAGGAGCGCGATTTCCTGGAGGCATTGATGGCGCGGGCCCAGGAGATGGACCGCCGGCTGGTCTTCTATCAGGTCGCCGCGTTCTGGTTGCCGCTCCTGCACGACCACGGCTTCTCGTTCTTCAAGCTGGGGGAGGAGGCGATCCTCAGCCTGGACGGCTTTTCCCTGGAAGGCACGAAGTGGAAGCACTTCCGGCATGCCGTCAACCGCATCGAGGCCCGCGAGGGCTTCAGCTTCACGGTCCTCCCGCCCGCCGACGTGGCGGCGCGGCTTCCCGACTTGAAGCGGATCTCGGACGAATGGCTGGAAAGCAAGGAGGCCCGCGAGAAGCAGTTCTCCATCGGCTCGTGGAGCGAGGCGTACCTCCGCCGCTTTCCGTGCGCCCTGGT
>DAISWT010000001.1:12238-23484 GCA_036826235.1 Acidobacteriota bacterium
GCGCGGTGGCCTTCGCCAACGTCCTGACCGGTCCCGGCAGGCAGGAGCTGTCGATCGACCTGATGCGTTACTCGCGCGCCGCGCCCGAGGGCGTCATGGACTACCTGTTCGTCAAGCTCTTGCTGTGGGGGAAGAGCGAGGGATACGCGACGTTCAATTTCGGCATGGCCCCCCTGGCGTCAGTCGGCGAGTTCAGCGGTGCGCGCCTGTGGGAGAAGCTGGCGCATCTCCTGTTCCGGCACGGTGAGGGGCTCTACAACTTCAAGGGCCTGCGCGCCTACAAGGCGAAATTCCACCCGACCTGGGCGCCTCGTTACATGGCCTATCCCGAATTCTGGGAATGGCCGCTCGCCGTGATGCAGGTGTCCGTGCTGATCGCCGGCGGCTGGCGGTCCTTCCTGCAGCCCCGAAGAGGTACCTCGTGATCGCCTTCGCGATCCTGGCCGCCGTCGCGGCCGGGCCCCCGGCCATCGAGGAGCGCACGCTGCGCCTGCCGATCGTCGGCGAGGCGACCGTGTACGTGCCGCCGGATCCGACCGAGCGGGCCATCCTGTTTCTGAGCGGCGACGGAGGCTGGAGCAAGGGGGTTCTCGACATGGCCCGCCGCGCCGCCGCGGGAGCCCCCGCGGTGGTCGCGGGGCTATCGTATCCCCGCTTGCGGGAGGCGGCCCGCTCCTCCCGGGGGCCGTGCTGGTATCCGGCCGGAGAGCTCGAAGTCATCGGCCAGTCGCTGGAGAAGCAG
Source organism: Acidobacteriota bacterium (assembly GCA_036826235.1). Lineage (GTDB taxonomy): Bacteria > Acidobacteriota > Polarisedimenticolia > Gp22-AA2 > Gp22-AA2 > Gp22-AA3. The sequence goes on from DAISWT010000001.1 coordinate 12,981, forward strand.
CTCCTGTTCCCGGAGTACACCCGGCCGTTCCTGATCGGCTACTCCAGCGGCGCCACTCTGGTGTATGCCGCGCTGGCGGCCTCCTCGGAAAGCTTCTCGGGTGGCATGAGCCTGGGCTTCTGCCCCGATCTCGAAGGCGTGCCGCCGCTCTGCCCGCACGACAGCTTCCGCCCCGTGTACGACGCGCGCAGGAAGAAGGCCGACCTGCCGCCCGTTCCCGAGATCTCCTGCCGCTGGGAGGTCCTCCAGGGGCTCTCCGACCACACCTGCACGCCGGAGGCGACGCGGGCCTTCGCCGCGGCGGTCGGCGGCGCCCATGTGACTACGATGGCCGGAGTGGGCCATGGCTATGGCAACGCCAAGAAGTGGGGCGAGGCGTTCGACCAGGACCTCGCCGACATCGTGCGCGCGGCGGCGGAGACGGAGGTCGCCGCGAAGCCGCGGCCGGCCGCCGCCGGTACGGACCTCGAGAGGGATCTGCATACTCTGGACCTGCCCTTGGTGCTCCGGCTGGTCGAGCGGCCGCGCGCCATCCTGCTGTTCATCTCGGGGGACGGCGGCTGGTCGAACTTCGACAAGACTCTGGTGCAGATCCTCGCGGAGCACGACGTTTCGACCGTCGCGATCAACACCCTGAAATACTTCTGGCACGAGAAGCCGCCCGACCAGGTCGCGGATGACCTGAAGAAGCTCGTCGAGGTCTGCCGCCGCAGCGACCTGCCGCTGCTCGCGGGAGGCTATTCGTTCGGCGCCGAGGTCATGCCGGTGGTCCTCGACCGGCCCGATCTGAAAGGCGTGTTCGCGGGACTGATCCTGATCTCCCCGGGAGCCAGCGCTTCATTCGAGGTGAGCATGCTCGACTGGCTGAGGACCAAGGAGAAAGCGACGCCTTACAAGGTGGTCGACCACGCCCGCGCGCTCCAGGGACTGCCGATCTTCTGCGTCGCGGGGGAAAGGGACCAGGAATCGATCTGCGCGGCGTTGCGCGGCGAGGAGCAGCGCGACATCGTCCTTCTGCCGGGGGCGCACCACTTCAGCGGCCAGTACGAAAAGGTCGGCGACGCCGCGGTCGCCTTCGTCGAGCGCATCCTGCCCCGGGGCAAGGTCGCCATCCCCTGAGTCCCGGCCTCCCGCCCCAGGTCCCCCGTACTTGCGCCCTCAACCGGACGAGCCGCGCGCCGTTCGACCTAGGGTGCGCTACGCACCGGTATCTCGCGACCCTCCGAGTCGGCGGCGACGGCGCTGCCCAGGTGCGGGCTGCCGCCGCCCGTGATGCGCAGCACGGCGCCGTCACCGCTGACACCGGCGGCGGCGTTGCTGAACGCCACGATCTTCAACACGCCCTGGTCGAGCGTGGTGGTCGCCTGCCAGTTCCTGCCGGCGGTGAGCCCTTCCAGCGACACCGTCGCCTTGGGCCCGGCGGCTTTGAGCTCGAGCTGCAGGCCGCTCAGGTCGACCGCGCCGTGCACCTTGACCAGGTAGTCCCTGGCGCCGGCTTTCTCAAGACTGATCGAGAACGGGGTGACCGGGCTCGCGAGGACCGCCGCCTGCTCGGTCAGGACGCCGACGCCCCCGACGCTGCACGGGCAGAGCGGCGGCCGCCCGAGCGCCTTGTTGCGGATGCGCACGATGTCCAGGACGTTGATCAATGCGTCCACGGAGCAGTTCTGGTCGAGCATGTTGGCGGCCCATCTCTGGAAGGTCACCGGAGGCGGGCTGCTCACCGGGAGGTTGAGAGAGAAATTGATGGCCCGCACCACGTCCAGGATGTTCACGGCGTTATCGGCGTTCACGTCGGCCTTGGCGACACCGTTGAACGGTGCGCTGCTCCCCGAGATGCTGATGGCCGCGTCGGTGGCCTGCAGCTTCAGGGGGGTGCGGGTCATCGGGAGCAGCGGGTCGAGACAGCAGCCAATGCTGAATGTCCCGTTGCCCACTCCCGAAAAGAACGGCAGGCTCGCGGGCTGCAGCGTGCCGGCACAGACTGGACCGACCGACATGCTGGCGGTGCCGTTGTAGCCGGTGGCGAGCGTGTTCGTGAAGGTCAACGCCTCGACCGTCGACGGGAAGGGGAGCGGGTCGAACTGGTCCACGCCGACCGGCGAGTTGATCGGCCGGAAGCTGAAGCTGCCGGCGGGCCGGACGACCACCTGACCCGGCTGCGGGCAGGAGTTGCAGGGGATCTGCAAGCCGTTGGGGTCGCTCAGGACGCAGTTTGCCAGCCGGAACGGGGTCATGGGGCCGATCGGAGCGGTCGCCGCGATGTCGAAGTCGACCAGGGCGACCTCCTTGGGACCGGCCCCGAGACCGGCGGGCGGGTTGCTGTGGCCGAGGACGCGCAGCACGCCGAAGCCGACCATGGCGCTGTTGATCGTCCAGCCGGTGGCGGCAGCGGTATCGGCCCCGAGGCGCACGCCGGCCGGATTGAGCAGGGACGGGTCGAAGCCGACATCGACCTGGAAGCCGGCCACGCCGAGACCGTTGTCCAGGGTGATCGGCACCGTCACCCGCTGTCCCGCCTCGCCGAGCGTCGAGCCAATGCAGATTTGACGGGCCAAGGGTGCCCTCACGGTCAGCCCCGGTACGTCGATGAACGAGGTGTTGAGGCCGTCGCTGGCGAAGATGCGGATCAGACCGCCCCCCGCGCTCTCCTGCACAGAAGAGGGGTCGAAATCGAGCTCGTTGGTCGTCAGGTCGACGCCGATCGGCACGAAGCTCTGACCCTTGTCGGGGCTGTAAGCGGCCTGGAACATCAGCTCGGACGGACTGGAGTCGGGATCGACCACGTCCCACATGATCTTCGTCGGTCCCTCGAGCGTGGCGCCACCCTGCGGCGAGCGGACGCGGACCGTGGGCGGCGTGGCGGAACGGACGAACCCGCCGAACATCGTGGCGCCGGAAGCGTCGGTTATCTCGAGCGAGTTCGCCGGGCCGGCCAGGGGGATCATGACCTCGAAGGTTCCGGGCCCTTCAACTTCGTCGATCGCATCGTCGGCCACGGTCGGGTCGAACGGCACCGAGATGACATTCTGGTTGGCGTCCACGACCTGGACCTGGAACGGGAATACTCGAGGCACGAGGGGATCAGGGGGCGGCGGCGGAGGCGTCGGCCGAGAGGGCCACGGGTAGCGGAAGACCGGTTTGAGCTGGATGAGCCCCGTCCCCTGGCTGTTGAAGATCCCTTGGACCACCAGGACCTGCGAAGAGAAATCGAGCCCGCCGCAGGCGAGCGTGGGGTGACCGAGCAGGCCGTTGTAGCCGTCGGGAAGACCCGTCTTGATATAGGCGGAGTTGGTCAACTGACCCGGCACCTGGATGTCGAACAGGGAGGTCGGCTTCACCCGGCCACTCGTGTTGTTGCCTGCAGGATTGTTGGGCAGGCGCGCCCCGACGTCCCAGCCGACCTGGTTCAGGAAGCTGCCGTTGTGGCTGAAGCCGAAGTTATGGGTGAGCTCGTGTGCGTAGCTCCGCTGGTAGCGGATAGCTTCCGTGTTGCCGTACGAGACGCGCCCGCCCACGGACGCGCAGCCGTTCCCGCTGATCGGGTTTCCATTGATGAAACCGAAAAGAAACGTGCGATCGTCGGTTCCGAAGCCGTTGCTCACGATGAGCTGCCGGCACGACTCGAGCAAGGACAGCAGGACGTCGGACTCGGCACCCGGGCAGCCGTCGAGAATGCCGTTGTTGTTGTCGTCCTGGTTGAAGGTGAGCGTGGGGAAGAGACCCTGCCGGTAGAGCAGAGGGTCGCCGTCGTTCACGGGCAGGATGCCCCGAACGAACGCGTCTCCCGTGCCGGCCTGGACCGTGGACAGGGCCGGCAGGCCGTGGCCGGCGAAGTTGATCCGCGTGAAAAATAGATGCGGCGTCGCCCGGCACTCAAAGGAGAGATCGTTGACCTCCCCCGAGTTGTTGGTCGTGTCGGTCTCGCCCGCCACCGGGTTGATATCCACGTGAAAGTCGACGTTCGTCGACACCGAGATGCCCGTCGGGGCCAGCAGCTCGAAATTGAGTGTGTCGTTCTCGTTGGCCCGCTGTGGAGCGAGTGGCGCGGTGAAGGGGGCGTTAATCGGCAGCAGACCCGCGACCGGCGTGATTTCCACACCGTCGACGAAGACGTGCAGCCTTCCCGTCACGCCGGTGACGGCCGCCGAGGCGCCGGTCACGCCGATGGTCACGCGCACCGCCGTACTGCGCTCCGCGACGAGCGTGATGGTGTTGGTGGGGGTCTGGGTCGCCTGGTTCACTTCGATGCCCGCCACGGTCAGGTCCACGCACAGGGCCGGCATGGCGGTCGACGCCGTCATCAACATCCCCAGGATCAGGCCGGGGATCAGTCTGCTTCGCCTCATGGAGGATCCTCCTCGAGCGGTCGTCAACTGGTGGACTCGGTCAGTGCCCGTGTGCCGAATGGCTCGGGTCCCGCTGCAGCGTTCCTGCCGGATCAACTGACGTGTATAAGGATTCGGGAACCGGCCGGCAAGTCGGCCGAGCAGATGTCGTCCGCGCGGCTGTCATCGCTGCGAATGGTCCTGCCACGATTCTGCCCGGCTGTGTCATCCCGCGCCGGACGGGCGTCGGGGGAGGGGTCGTCAGACGCGCGGATGACGGCTCAACGGATGACATGACGCCGGCCGATAGCCGGCGGCCGGCTCAGATGGTAAGGTGGGCGCATAGGACCACGAGTGTGAGCTCGCGCTGGTTGCTGACCTGCAGCTTCTGGTAGGCGCGCTGGCAGTAGGTCTTGACGGTCCCGAGGGAAAGATTCATGTCCTGGGCGATCGCGGTCAGCTTCTTTCCCTCGAAGATGTGCTGGACCAGCTGGAGCTCGCGGGGAGAGAGGGACAGCTTGTCGCCGACTCGATGCCAATCGTCTTCGCGCAGGATCGCTCTGCCGTTCAGAGGCCGGCTCGTGTCGGCTCCGGAAGCACGGCCGGGAAGCTGCGGACCCGTCGAATGGCTGGCGCGTTCGCGCGGAGCGAGGACGCGAAACAATGAATCCCCGGGCGATAGTTTCATTTGCCCGCCGACAGGGTTGATGGTTTGCTGATGCTCCGTGGAAGTTACCGAAAGGGCGGGGCCATGTCAAGACAATCGGGCCGGCCTCGGCGACAGATCTTTTACGGGGGGCTCGCCGTATGAGACGCGCCCGGACGATCCGGCTTGTCGCGGCGGGGTTCACGCTGTGTCGCGTGCTCCCACTCCTGGCAGACTCGAGCGATCGAACGATCTGCATCGGCGCGGCGTCCGGCAATCCGGGCGCGCGTGCTACCGTGCCCCTGACGCTCGACAACGGGGACGGCGTCGCCGCCTTCCAGTTGGACATCGGATTCGACACCGGCCTGCTCTCCCTGGCTGGCGTCCGCCTCGGTCCCGATGCGCCCGCCTCGGCAGGCTGGACGCTGGACAGCCAGCTGCTCGCACCCGGGCAGGTGCGTATGCTTGCCTACACTTTTCCACCTTCCGGACTGACCCCGGGACTCAAGACCCTCGCCCTCGTCGATCTCGACGTCAAGTCCCCTGTGGCTCTCAGCGGCATCCCCTTCCCGGTCGCGAACTGTGTTCTCGGGGACGCTGGCGGCACGGCTATTCCGTGTGCCGCCTGCTTGCAGCCGGGCGTCGACGGTGCGGCGCCTCGGTTCGCCATTTCGCTGGTGGACGACTCCTTCGCGTTCAGGCCGTCGCGTCTGGTGGTCGAGCAGGGCGACTGGGTGCTCTGGAAACACGCCGGGACGACCCGCTTCCATACCACGACGAGCGGCGTCAACTGCTCTGGCGACGGGCTCTGGCGGGGAGAGCTGCAGACCGGGGGGCAGTTCGGGCGTTTGTTCGTCGAGCCTCCCGGCAGTGCGTTGCCCTATTTCTCCGAGCCCGACTGCCTCATCGGAATGATCGGCGAGGTCGATGTGACCGGCGACATCCTCCTGACGGTCGCCGACGTCTCCGGCGCGGCGCTGCTGGGTTGGACGGGCGGTTCGGGATCCTACCGCGTCGCGCGCAGCGACGTGCCTGGCTTCGTCGGTCCGTCCAGCACCTCGTTCGCGCCGGCGGGTGGTGACTCGGGCACCTCGTTCATCGACCCCGTGCCGGTCGGTGCGGGCCACGCGCACTTCTACCTGATCGTCGACAGGTTCTGACAGGACGCGCCCGCGCCGCCTGTCTCGGCGGCCCGCGGTCAGGGCGTGACCTGTTCCTGGTAGATCGCCCGTGCCCGGGCGATGTCGTCCAGCACCCTCTCCTTCTCCGCGCCGTTGTTCCACCCCCGGTGGCCGCGCGCCCCCTTCTCGAGGCGATCGATCCAGGCGACGAAGAAGCGGGCGTCCTCCGGCGACTTCACGGGCGCGCCGCCGACGCTGACGTAGATCGGGCTGGTCGTGGCGTACGGGTAGATGTCCATCACGGGGTGCGCGGGACCGTCGGCGTAGGCCCGCAGGACGTACCAGCCGCTTCTGGTGATCGCGATGGCGCGCGTGATCGACGCGGAGGTGCGGTCGCCGCCCAGCGGCAGTTCCGCCACCACCTCGCCGTTGCCGACCACCTGCAGGTGGTCCACCGGCACGATCGACCGCAGGACGGCCGTCAGCCGCACCGCGGCGCTGGCCGCCGGCAGACGCAGCTCGTCGCCGATCTGCTTGCCGCCGAGCGTGAACTCCAGGAGCGGTCCGTTGGTCGCGAAGGTCCTGCCGGCGCGGATCCCCGCGAGCCAGCGGGCGTGATCGGGCCGGACTCCGGTTCTCACGTAGACGCGGTTCATCCCGACCGGCCCGCGCAGTGAGGCGAAGTTCGCCATGGCGTCGGTGCCGGCGCCGGCCGGCAACCGGAAGCCGCAGTCGAGCAGGCGGTACCAGATCCCGGAGGTCACCAGATGGTTGCTGAAGCCGACGACCTCGAAGTAGTCGACCTTCCCGAGCGCGGCTCCGACCGGCAGATCGTGGGTGAGGGGCCGATCGGTATTCGCCGGATCGGGCGTTGCGTCGAAGGGATGCACGTAGCCCGTGAGCGCCCCCTGCTCGTGGGCCATGTCGAACACGGCGGTGTTGTCGGGGTAGAGACTCGCGGCGGGGGTGTCGACATAGGCGGCGTACGGAGGCAGCAGGAAATGGTCGCGCGGGCCCAGGATCCCGGTGTGCCCCCAGTAGCTCGTGTGATACTCCTGGCCCGTGACGATCAGCGCGCCGTCCGTCCAGGGGGGGGCCGGCCGGTCCGTGAAGTAGGCGATGTCGGGAACGCGCTGCTCCTTGTTGACCACCAGGTTTTCGATCACCGCCAAGTCCTCGGCGGCGGCCTGCAACGCCAGGTGCTTCGGGGTGTTGCGGTAGACGCCGCCGTAGTTCATGTGCACGTGCAGGTCGCCGCTCCACCACCCCCTGGACGGCAGATCGGCGATCCGCTCGAAGGCGATGCGCACCGGCACGACGGCCCCCGGCGCCACGCTGAACCTCTTCGTGACGACACGGCGCTCCAGTCCGCGCATCGCCTCGATCGCGATCGGTCCCGCGGGCACCACCACCTCGGAAGCGCCGGACGTATGGAAATAGCTGTACTCGAAACGGCGCTCCCGGCGATCGAACGCCTCGTCGGCGTGGCGCCAGGCGTCGTCGGGGGCGAAGCTGCGACCGTCCGGACCGGTCACCGAGAGGCGCGCCGGCACTGTCCGCCCGCTCGCGGCGTCGACGACCGAGATCTTCAGCCGGCCGGTCGGCCGCAGGTAGTTTCTTTCCCGCACCTCCACCCGCCGGCGAGCTCCACCCGGAATGTCGATGACCCAGAGGGAGGTGTTGCCGTCCTGGTTCGAGACGTAGGCGATCCGCCGCCCATCGCGCGACCAGCGCGGCGAGGTGGCATCGAAATCACCATAGGTGATCGGCAGGACGTCGCCGCCCTCGTCGGTCATGAGCCAGAGATGGTGCCACTGTCCTCCGAGGTAGGAGCTGTAGACGATCCGCCGGCCGTCCGGCGACCAGTCCGGCCGGGCCCTCCAGTTGGTCTCCTCGTAGCGGATCTCGCGCATCTCGGCGCCGGGGGACGCCTTCATCCTCCAGAAGCCCCCCGTGCCCCAGACGCGCCCGCGGTTGGAGACGAACACGACCTCCTTGCCGTCCGGCGACCAGGAGGGCGAGATGTAGTGATCGAACGGGCCGTAGTAGTAACGCGGCAGCCCGCTGTCGTGGTCTTCGGTCAGCCGCTCGACCTCGCCCGGAGCGCCGCTCGCATCGAGGTCGACCGTGTGGATGTGGAATCGCCGGTTGTAGACGGTCGACACGAAGGCGAGACGCCGGCCGTCGGGCGAGAAGCGCGGCTCGACGTTGACCGCCCCGTTGCGGGTGACCGGCCGCGCCGTGCCGTTGTCGGCGTCCAGCAGCCAGATTTCGACGGCGTCGTCCCGGTACGAGGCATAGGCGATGAAGCGTCCGTCCGTCGACCAGTCGGGCTGGTAGTCGTAGCCGGGGCCGTCGGTGATCTGCCGGGCCACCGAGGTGCCCAGTCTCTGACGCCAGAGCGAGCCCTGCATCGAGTACACGACCTCGGCGCCGTCCGGGGACCAGGCGACCGAACCGGGCCCGGTCGTCGCCTGCGGCAGGTACATCTCCCGGTAGTAATAATGATGCGGCAGGTCAATCTGCTTCAGGACGATCTCGCGCCCAGTCGGACCCGGGGCGGAGACGGCGGGGGCTCCCGCGACCGCGATGACCGCCGCCAGCAGTCCCCGGAGCTTCTTCCGCTCGATCATGACAGTGCCCTCTGACAGAACCGGCGGGTGAACCGCGTCGCCGCGGGACGTCGTCAGGGGCCGAGCGCGTGGAGCCTCGGGATCAGCTCGGCAACCCGCATGGCGTAGGCCCACTCGTTGTCGTACCAGGCCACCACTTTCAGCATGCGCTCGCCCAGGACCTGGGTCAGGGGCGCGTCGTAGACCGCCGAGTGCGGATCGCCGATGATATCGGCCGAAACGATCGGATCAGTCGAGACTTTGAGGATCCCCCGCATCGGACCGTCGGCGGCGCGCCGCATCAGCGCGTGGACCTCCTCGAGGTCGGCCCTCCTCTCGGTGTAGACGGTCAAGTCGACGACCGATCCGGAGGGGACCGGCACCCGGAACGCCAGCCCTTCGACCTTGCCCTGGAGCGACGGGACCACCAATCCCAGGGCGCGGGCGGCGCCGGTCGAGGTCGGGACGATGTTGAGGGCGGCCATGCGCGCCCGCCGCATGTCCTTGTGCGGGTAGTCGAACAGCCGCTGGTCGTTGGTGTAGGCATGCACCGTCGTGAGAAAGCCTTTGCGGATGGCGTAGGCTTCCTCGAGGATCTTGGCGACCGGAGCGGCGCAGTTCGTCGTGCAGGACGAGTTGCTGATGAGGCGGTGCTCCGGGCGCAGGACGTCGTCGTTCACGCCCAGGACGACCGTCGCGTCGAGCGCGTCCTTGCCCGGGACGGTCAGGACGACCCGCCGGGCCCCCGCGTCAAGGTGGCGCTGCAGCTCCTCGCGGCGGCGGAACTGCCCCGACGACTCGACGACCACGTCGATCTCCAGCGAGTGCCAGGGGAAGGCGAACGGATCGCCCGACCGCTTGTCGCCGACCTTGAACACGCGGATCTCGTCCCCGTCGACGACCAGGGAGGATTCGCGCCATGCCACCGTTCCCGGGTACGGTCCGTGGATCGAATCGTAGCGCAGCACCATCGCCAGCGGCTCCAGGTCGGCGATGTCGTTGATCGCCACGAAATCCACATCGAGCCGGCGCTGCTTGGCGGCGCGCAGGACCATCCTGCCGATCCGTCCGAACCCGTTGATCGCGACGCGCACGGACATGAAACCCCCGGACCACCACCTGCGTGGACGACCGGGGCATTATAAGGCCGGGCGCTCCTCTACTCGTCCAGGAGGGCGACCGCAGGATTACTGCCGGGGGCGTGGTCGAGGGGAATGCCGAGATTGGTGAGCAGGCGGGCCAGCAGGCTGGAGACGCGGGGAGCGGCGCACTCGCCCGCCTCGGGCAGGCTCAGCGCCACCAGCCTGCCGCGGCCGACGCGATATTCCGCAATACCGGGGACAAGCGCCACCGGCTGCGCGCCCTCCGTTCCCGGCAGAGCGCGCAGGCGAAACTCGGGGCGTCCCTCGCGCCACAGCGGGTCGAGGTCGTCGAGCGCGATCCCCTGGAAGATCGACGCGCCGGTGTCGAGACGCGCGCGGAACGGGGATGACGCATCGAAGTAGACCGGCGCGCCGACGATCGACCTCAGATAATCCAGCGACATCGGTTGCGGGTTGAACAGCACCACGGTCCCGCCTTCGCACAGATAGCGCGCCACCTCGGCCAGGCGCGGCAGGCCCGGGACCGCGGTCAGCCGCGGGGCGCGCCAGTCGCCCGGCACCAGGAGCGCCTCGACGCCCGCGAGGTCGGCGGGGGCCGGAGTGGCGCCCGGCGACAGCCGGCCGAGACAGGCGGGAAGGTCGTCGAGCGAGGCTCCGTACAGGAAGGTCCTCTTCAGACCGTGGTGGTCTCCCA
>DAISWT010000001.1:23598-26834 GCA_036826235.1 Acidobacteriota bacterium
CCTCCTGCCATGCGGAACCGGTCGGCACGCGGATCTCGGAGATGACCGTGAAGTTTCCGCGGGTCGGCGGGAGGAGAGGGCGGACGGGGGGAGCGGCCCCGTCCGTCTCGCCCCGCCATTCGGCCGCCGCGATGCCGCGCAGCACCGGGTGGTTCGAGGCGACCAGCGCGCTGCTCCCGGCGGAGAGAGTGAACGACGGCCACAGCCTCAGGTCCTCGCTGAGCGTGCCGGGCAGGGAGGGCTGCTCCAGGAGGAGGAGCCGCATGCCCGATCGGGCCCGGGCCGCCAAGATCGGTCCAAGCGCCTCGCGGCCGCGGGCGAACCCACCCGGGCCGACCACGATCAGGTCGCCCTGGAACAGGGCCAGGCCTTCGAAGGACGTAAAGTCCTCCCAATGCAGACCCAGCGCCCCGAGCGCGGGTGCCGCCCGGCGTTCGGGGTCGTACAGCCCGACGTGCGCGCGCTCGAAAAGATCGGCGAGCCCCTTCCCGAACAACGCCGGCAGGACGATGAAGGGAAACGTCGCGCTGCCGGCCAGGGCCCCCGACTCGCGCGCCTCGACCTTCAGCTCCATGTCCGATGGGCCATCGACGTGCGGCACGGGAATCGTCAGAACGACGCGTGACGGGCCGCCGCGGGGCGAAACGATCAGGCCGCTGCCCTGCGCGGCGAGCCCGCCGCCGAGGCGTGCCTCCCAGCCGAGCTCGATGGCGCCCGAGCCGGCCCTGAGGCCTTCGATGGCCAGGGTGCGGCGGACCGTCGTCCCCGCCGGCAGCAGCGTCCCCCTCTCATCGAGCCTCATGCTGAGCGTCGCGCGGGCGGCGTCCCGGATCCCCGGGCGCGGCGCCGCGTTCCTCACGGCCGCCGCCGGGACGGCGCCTTCGGCCGAGGAGGCGATGCGGACCAGGACGACGATCGTCAGGAGGATCAGGAAGAGCAGGATGGCGCGGCGGGAACGAGTGGAGATCAAATCATTCTCCTGCGTTACGTTTGTGCAATCGGACGCTTCGTGTCACGGCGGCAAATATAGGCAGCGGGAGTGCGTTCCGCCATTCCCCCGCGCCCCCCACCGGGCGGGTCGTGCAGCGGATCGGGGCGTTCCAGCCGGCGGGGACCGGTCTTTACAAGGCCGCGGTCTTGTGTGGTAACATCCGGCGTCTCAAGCTCGCGGGCTCAATCGCAGAGGAGGGCAGCACAGTGTCCTACGTCATCACGGGAAAGTGCCTGGGCGAGCGCTACGCGACCTGCGTCGCCGTCTGTCCCGTTGATTGCATCCACCCCGGGGAGTACCAGGGTCAGGAGTTCATGATCATCGACCCCGAGGAGTGCATCGATTGCGGGGCTTGCCTGCCGGAGTGTCCGATCGAAGCAATCGTCGAGACGGAGGAAGAGTCCCCCGAGTGGGCCAAGATCAACAAAGAGCTCACGCCGTCGTTCAAAGGCCAGCCCCAGCCCACGCCCCGGCCGGCGAACGACCCTCCCCGCAAGCCCGAGAACAAGCTGCGCGGCTAGGCGCCACGCGAGCTCCACTCCGCCGTCCAGCTGCGCGTCTTCTCGACCGTCGCCAGAGGGTTCAACCTGTGTCGGTGCGCCCCGAACGGTTACTGACGGACCGCCGGGCCGGGGTCGGCCGGGGCCACGCGCGGTCCCGCCGTGAGGCGGTCCAGGACGACCCGCGTGGCGCCGAAGAAGACCACCAGGACCAGATAGGAGCCGGCGAGCTCCAGAAGTCCTTCGGCATACCCCGGGACCGTCTTGTACCCCTCCGGCCCCAGGATCCATTGTTGGGCCGCCTCGATGGCGGCGACCGCCACGAGGAGCAGGAGCAGCGGTCGTGAATCGGCCGGCCTGGCCCGGAGAAGCCTCCAGCCCGCCCTCAGGTGCGGCCCCCGCTCGCCGCGAGCGCGCCACAGAACGCACAGCGGAAAGCTGTACAGGGACAGGACCAGGGCCACGAGCTCCAGGACGGGCCCGCTCCAGAAGACGATCTCGACCAGGCCGTCGGGCAGCGTTGGCGACCCGCTCATCGCCCAGTAGATATTCACCGCGAACCCGATCGGCCCGATCACCACGAGGAAGATCTTGAACCAGACCCAGAAGACCGGCAGGAGGAGGCGGGCGGCCCAGTGCAGGAACGAAGCGGAGTCCCGGCCGCCGATCGCCGACTGGAACAGCAGACCGAAAACGCCCCCGGCGCATGCGGCGCGCGCCACGACGGCGGCGGCGACCAGCAGAAACCAGTCGGGGTCGTTGCCCATCCAGTGCTCGGCGAGGCGCACCAGGAGCGACGAGAGGGCGAAAAGACCGACCAGGTGGAAGCGCGTGCTGACCGCGGAGAAGCTCTGGCGCAGGAGCGTCAATGGAAGGTGCGACGCATCGACCCGCGGGCCCTCAGCGCGCCGCGGCGGGGGAATAGGAGGCGACCGAGCCTCCGGTCTCCCACAGTCGGACGCCGGAGACCTTGAGGCCACGGGAGGACGCGTACTCGTAGATCAGGCGGGAGATCGCCTCGGCCGTCGGGTCGGTGTCCATCACGAACACCGGCTCGTCGTGTCTCCTCAGGACGGCGACCAGCGGGTCGTCCCTGTGCAGGAGCATCCGATGGTCGAGGTTCTGATCGATCCATTCCTTGACGATGCGGCTGATGTCCGAGAAGTCCGCGACCATCGACTGATCGTCGAGCGACGGCGAAGCCAGTTCGATCTCGACCCGGCCGTTGTGGCCGTGCAGGTGGGCGCACTTGCCCTTGTAGCGCAGGAGCCTGTGGCCATAGCAGAACTCGACGATCTCGGTGACCCTGTACATGAGGTCAAAGACCCTAACACAGTCCCGGAAGGACGGTCAAACGAGCGCCGCGAGGACCTTGCGCACCAGGGACGAGGTCGGCAGACGGTCCAGGTCGGCCGGCGCGACGAAGCGGTAGCCGCCGCGCGGCGGCTCCGCCAGGAGGCGGGCCGGGTGGACGCTCACGTGGAGGCGGCGGTAGGTGATCGAGTGCCTCACGGTGGCGACGGAGCGGCCCACCGCGAGTCGCAGGCCGTCGCTCCGCCCGCCGCGCCGGACGGCCGGGAGCTCCCACAGACCGTGCATGAGGTCCCGATTGGACCGCCGGCGCAACAGGTAACGTCCCCCCCGCGTCACCACGGCGACGCCGGTGCGGACCTCGACCGTCGCCCGCGCGCGCCGGGAGGGCGGGATGATCTCCTGCAGCCGCGAGGCGCGGGCGGCGCAGCGGC
>DAISWT010000001.1:26895-31262 GCA_036826235.1 Acidobacteriota bacterium
GGTGGCGCCGAGCTCCATCAACGCCTGGTTCAGTTCGCCCGGCGACGGGGCCGCCGCCGCGAGATCTCCCGCCAGCCGCCAGAGGCGCCGCCGGCGCGCCGGGCCGTCGGCTCCGCGCACCAGATGACGACGCGACAGGACGCGCGCCACGTTGCCGTCCAGGACCGGCAGGCGCGCCCCGTAGGCGATGCTCAGGATCGCACCGGCGGTGTAGCGCCCCACCCCTGGAAGCGCCAGGGCCTCCTCGAGACGGAGCGGGAAATGCCCGGCGTGCTTCCCGACGATGATCCGCGCCGCTGCGCTCAGATGGCGCGCGCGACGGTAGTAGCCCAGACCCGACCAGGCCGCCAGGACTCGGCTTGGGCGGGCCGAGGCCAGCGCCCGCACGGTCGGGAACAGACGGATGAAGCGCCGGTAGTACGGGACGACGACCCGGACGGTCGTCTGCTGCAGCATGATCTCGGAGACCCAGATGCGGTAGGGGTCGCGGCTCCTGCGCCAGGGGAGGTCGCGGCGGTTGCGCCGGTACCAGACGAGAAGCCGTGTGGCGTCGCTCCGCGGAATCGTCATGGCGCCGATTATAATGAGCCCATGGAGCAGGACAACGAAGATGCAGCCGATCGGCCGGAGGGTCCGGAGAAGCCCGCCGTCACCGTGGCCCGGCACCCGCGGAGCTACCGGGGGAGTCTGTACGTGTACCCGGTCCTGTCGCGCCGGGCCCGCGGCATCTCCATCGGCATCAACCTGAATCCCGACAAGGTCTGCAACTTCGATTGCATCTACTGCCAGGTCGATCGGACGACGCCGCCCAAGGTGCGCCGCGTGGACGAGGCGCTGTTGCGCTCCGAGCTCGAGACCATCCTGCAGGAGGCGAAGAGCGGCGCCCTGTTCGACCGGCAGGAGTTCCGCGCCGTGCCGGAGCCGCTGCGCGCCGTCCGCGACATCACGTTCGCCGGCGACGGGGAGCCCCCGTCGTACCCGAACTTCCGGGGGGTCGTCGAAGACGTCCTGAAGATCAAGGGAGCCGCCGGCTTCCAGGAGCTCAAGGTCATCCTGCTGACGAACGCGACGCTCATCGATCGACCGAGGGTGCAGGACGCGATGCGCCTGATGGACGCCGACCACGGCGAGTTCTGGCTGAAGCTGGACGCCGGCACCGAGGAGTACTACCACCTGGTCGACCGCACCGCGATTTCGTTCGCGAAAGTTCTTACCAACATCTTGGAGGCGGCGCGGGTGAGACCGGTGGTGCTGCAATCGCTGTTCATGAAGGTCCGGGGCGCCGGACCGCCGCCGGAAGAGCTCGCCGCCTACTGCGATCGCGTGCGGGAGATCCTGTCGGCAGGCGGCCGCGTCACCCTGATCCAGGTCTACACGGTCGCGCGGCGGCCCGCCGAGCCGTACGTGGCGCCGCTCGACGACGACGAGCTCGACCGGATCGCCGCCGAGGTGCGCCGTCGGCTTCCGGCCGTCCCCGTGGAGACCTTCTACAGCGCCCGCCTCGCCTGATCGGGCCGGTTCCGGCGAGGCCGGCGTCAGGGACAGCCACCCGGGTCGATGACCGGAGCGCCATCAGCGGCGAGACGGGCGGAGAACACGGCGAACCCGCGCCCGCGCCGGGTGTAGCGCGCGTCCCGCAGCACCACCGAGCGCCCGCCGTCCGGCTCGTCCTCGATCGTCGCGAACGGGAAGCGGAAAAACTCCAGCACCACGCGACCGGCGCAGCTCTCCAGCGTCGATCGGACGGAGGGGTCGTCGAAGTTTCGCCGGTAGGCGATCCATGAGCCGGCTTTCGGGTCCAGGTCCGGCAGCGCGCCGAACGTCCTGTGGCGGATCGTATGATCGTCGGCGACGATGCCCTCCCAGCGCACCGGATCCGCCGGGAGGGGCAGCGCGGCGACGACGCCGGCAGCGGAGCCGGGATCATTCGAGATGGCGCGCTCAAGCCGTGCGAGGGCGGCGTGGTGCGAGGCGAGGCAGAGGCCGGCGTAGCCCAGCGTCAGGGCGAGGCCGGCGAGGGCGATGCGTGATCGACGGGCGGCGGGTGGACGCCGCGCCGCCACACGGGAGATCCCGACGGTGAGCAGGAGCCCGGCCGCCCAGGCGGCGCGGCAGACGGCGGGAACGACCGGGGTGCCGAGGACGACAATCGCGGCCGCTGCGGCGCCCATCGACCAGACACGATCGCGCCTCCGGCCGCCCTCTCCGGTCATGTAGACCGTGCCTCCCAGGAACAGCCAGAGCCACGGGTCGACGATGACCCACAGGTCGCCGTACATCCAGCGGTCGCTCCAGGGAAGGAGCGGCCGGACGCCGTACGAGTTGGCGGCGTCCATCAGGAGATGACTGCCGACGCCGATCGCCGCGGCGGCCAGCAGAGGGAGGGGACGCCTCCGCGCTCCGCTCCCGGACCGGCGGGCCGGAACCCAGCGGCCGACACCCAGCAGGACGGCCCAGAGCAGAACGGTGAGGACCGCCGCGCCCGGCAGCGAGTGCGTCCAGCCCCGGTGGTAGTGGAAGTAGACCAGGGCGCTCTTGAAGCTGCTCCAGGCGAGATCGACGTCGGGCAGGTTCGCGCCGACGACCAGGGCCGTGGCGGCGAGCGGCGTCGTCTTCTCGAGGCCGCCGCGCGCCAGCACGAATCCCGCCAGGGTATGGCTGACGTTTTCCATCGCGTCGGCGTGCTAGAATTTTTCCGGCATGAAAACCATCGTTGGGCGCGCGCCCCGCAGGGCGGGGGCACGCCTGTGGAAGGCGCTGAACGTCCGGTTCGACGACTTCCGCGTCTGGTACAAGATCACCTACAGGCGCGGCCGCATCCTCGCGACCGAGGGCGAGGCCTGGCAGTCGCTCGATCGCGAAGCTTACTTCGAGAACCCGGCGCTGTTCTACCACGGAGACGGCAAGGTGCCGGAGGTGAGCCGCCAGGTGGTGGGGCGGATTCCCGGGGCGGATGTCTTGCGGTTCAATTTCCCGACGCTCCACCCGATGAAGTTTCCCGAAACCAACATCGCCGTCGGGCGCTTCTACCGCAACCGGAACAGGACGGGCGCCGCGGTCGTTCTGATCAGCCACGGCTGGGCGCACAAGACGCTCAGGACGATCGAGCATCTGTACGTCCGGCCGTTCGTGCGGGCGGGGTTCTCGGTGGCGTTCGTGGCGCACCCGCTGCACTTCGAGCGCACGCCCCCCGGCGCCTACAGCGGCGAGCTGGTCGTCTCCGCCGACGTGGTCCTGACCGTGGAGGCGTTCCGGCAGGGCGTCATCGATCTCCTCGGCGCCGCCAACTGGCTGCGCGCCGAGGGACACCGCACGATTGGCGTGTTCGGCTACTCGCTCGGCGCCTACCTCGCCGGGATCCTGGGGGCGCTGCGCCAGGACTGGGCCTTCGTCGTGCTGGGCGGCGGCGGCGACTCGCCCGTCTCACCGATCCTCGACACGCCCCTCGGGCGGAACATCCGCGAGGACCTGCAGGCCTGCGGCATGCTTGATCGCGTCCGGCTGACCCGCGCCTGGAAGGTCATCTCACCCGCCGCCTTCAGCCCGCGCGTCCCGAAGGAGCGTATCTTGTTAATCGCCGGGCGCTACGACCGCATCATGCTGCCCGCCTCGGTGCGCCGCCTGTGGCGCGCCTGGGGCCGCCCGCCGATCCACTGGATGAACCGCGGCCACTACGCCCTGCTCGCCACGAACCGCGGCCTCATGTCGCGCGCCATCCCGTTCATGAAGCGGATGACGGTCGGTTAGCCCGAGATCGATCAGGAAGCGGTGTCCGCCGTCGTCGTGGCGGGTGTCGCACGGCCGCCCAGCAGCTCGAACCACCTGTGGACACAGTTGCCGATGGTCAGGATGATGCAGACCATCATCACGCCCGTCAGCGAGGCGTTCAGGTAGTTCTGGAAACGGAGCGCCGGCGTGGCGGCGGCGCGCGCCTGCGGCAGGAAGTTGTCGGTGATCGTCAGCCAGCCGGCGGTCAGGGTAGTGGTGGCGACAAACGCCAGCGGGCCGAGCGTCACCCAGGCGTAGCGGGCCTTGCCGGACCTGATGATCACCGTCGTGCCGATCGACAGCGCCATGGCGGCCAGGAGCTGGTTGGCGATGCCGAACATCGGCCAGATGGTGCCGATCGTCCCGGTGTGGATGAAATACCCCCAGGCGCCGACAACCAGGAACGAGGCGATCACGGCCCCCGGCGCCCAGTCGGCCTTCTCCATCGGCCGGTAGAATTTCCCCAGGAACTCCTGCAGGAGGAAACGAGCGATGCGGGTGCCGGCGTCGATGGTCGTCAGGATGAACAGCGCCTCGAACATGATGGCGAAGTGGTACCAGTAGGCCATCAGACCCCGAAGACCGGGGATGTTGGCGAA
>DAISWT010000002.1:0-19032 GCA_036826235.1 Acidobacteriota bacterium
CAGGTCCCTTCCGCCCGGCTTCAGGAATTCCCCGACGGTCCCGAGACGCGCCGGATAGCGGTCGGTCCAGCCCGCCGGCCGGCCGCGCAGCACCTGCGCCAGGTGCTTGACGTCCCCCGCCAGCCACCGCCCCCGGACGCCGATGCGGTACTCGAAGCAGGGCGGGCAGGCTCCGTCGCGGGCGAGGGTGTACAGCAGGAACGGAAAGTCCACGCCGCTGGCGATCGCCAGCGGCAGAGAGTTCCAGAACCGCCCGTTGATCTCCATCAGCCTCGGCACACCGTCACGCGCGTCCCGCTTGAACTCCACCATGGCCACGCCGTGCCACTGCAGCGCTTCGAGCAGCGCCCGCGCCGCCGCGACCATGTCGGGCGGGGGCGTGACGCTCTCGCGCAGCGAGCTTCCCGAGCCGGTCGGCCGGATCATGCGCAGGCGCCGGTGCGCGAACAGCGCCTGCAGCCGGCCGTGGTCGTACAGGGTCGAGATGCCGTACCCCTGGCCGGGGATGAACTCCTGGATCAGCGGCAGCGGAGAGCGCCG
This sequence comes from Acidobacteriota bacterium, assembly GCA_036826235.1. Taxonomy (GTDB): domain Bacteria; phylum Acidobacteriota; class Polarisedimenticolia; order Gp22-AA2; family Gp22-AA2; genus Gp22-AA3. The sequence goes on from DAISWT010000002.1 coordinate 541, forward strand.
GTGCACCGAGGCGTACGCGGTCTCCAGATCGGCGGCGCGAAAGCAGTATTCCGGCGCGCCGCCCGGAACGACGCGGCCGTCCGCCGTCAGGCGCTCGGATTGCCGTGGCTTGATCACCGCGGGATAGGAGAGACGCGAGGCCAGCGCCGCGACGTCCGACGGGTCACGCAGCACCACGGTGCGCGGCACCGCGATGCCGAGGGTCGCCGCCAGACCGATGGTCGCCTGTTTGTCGAACGCCACGCGCAGCGCCTGGGGCGACGGGAGCGGGGCGAGCCTGACCCGCGACTCGATCTCCCCGCGCCCCGCTGTCATCGCCAGGATCGTCTGCTCGGTCATCGGCATGAGCAGCTCCGGCCTGAAGGCGTCGAGGACCCGGCAGAGACCCCCCAGGAACGCGTCGATGCCGTGCTCCGGGGAGGGATAGACCGCGCGCGCCGCGCAGAAGCGGCTGAAGCCGGCCTGGCCGCAGCGGCGGCCGTCGGCGGCGATGACGCGGAGTCCCCGCCGTCCCAGCGACCGCACCACCGCCAGGGCGTGGTTGCCGCTCGCGTCGGTGACCAGGATGCTCATGCCCGTCTCATACCCGGCTCGCAGCCGGAGCCGGCGGGCAGGCTGGCGTCGATGCGATCCGGTCGCGTCAGAAGCCGCTGGCAGAACGACTTGACTCCGCCGACCCAGTCATAGGCGCCCGCCAGCTTGCAGCGCACGCGGAACGGACCGTCCCCGTTCTCCATCGGTATGCGCGGCAAGGCGTAGGGATCGTCCCCGGCGCCGCTCCGGCCGATCACGGTGGTGCACGCCCCCCGGTATCCCGAGGCGCGCAGCATCTCCTCGAGATCCCGGTGGAAATCACCGTAGACCTTCGAGCCGAACGGGTAGGCGAACAGGTCGACACGGATCCCGAGGCCTCCTTCGAGCGCCTCCTTGGACCCGCGGGCCTCGTACTCCGCCTCGCTCCGGGACAGATGGCCGAGCGAGCGGTGCGACACCGAGTGCGAGCCGATGTCGATGCCGTGGCCCCGCATCTCCGTCACCTCGTCCCAGGACAGGGGCAGCCAGGCCAGGGGCGGCGTGTCACCCCGCGCCGGTGGCGCGTTCTCGAGGGCCAGGTGGCGGAAGAACGCATACCGGCCGAGGTAGCCTGCGACTACGAAAAAGGTCGCCGGCAGGCGATGGCGCCACAGCACCGGATAGGCGTGCACGAACTGGCCCCGATAGCCGTCGTCGAAGGTCAGCACCACCGAGCGTCTCAGCCCCGAGATCGAGCCTTCCCGGAGCGCCCGGACCAGGGTCGCGAGAGGCACGACGCGGTAGCCGGCCTGCAGGAGGGCGCGGATCTGCCGATCGAAACGCTCCGGAGCGACGCAGTCCCGGCAGGCTCGCGCCCCTTCCACGGGGCGGCCGATCTGGTGGTACATGAGGATCGGGACCCGCGTCTCCGCTGCCAGCCGCCGGCGCAGCAGGCACCACGGGTAGACCATCGCCGTGACGGCGTGCTCCAGGCAGGAAAACAGGGCCTCGGCGAAGCGTCGGAGGGAGGCGATCACGCGGCGATCACCTCATCGAGACCTTCCCGGTCGATGAAGACGCGCTGCCAGATCTCGAGAACGATCAGGAGCCAGAGCCGATCGGCGTGATCGGCCGCCCCGGCCTGGTGCTCGGCCGCCAGGCGTCCGACAGAGACCGGATCGAACAGACCGCGGCGCCGGGCGCGCGGGCCGAGCGCGAACTCGCGCACCACGGCGGGGAACCGGTCCTTGAGCCATGGCCCCACGGGGACCGGGAAGCCCATCTTCCTGCGCGTGAGGATCTCCCGCGGCACCAGGTCCCGCAGCGCCTCACGCAGGATCGCCTTGGTCCCGAAGCCCCGCAGCTTCAGCCCGGAGGGCAGCGCCACGACGTGCTCGACGAGCTCGTGGTCGAGATACGGGACCCGGCTCTCGATCGACGCCGCCATGCTCATCTGATCCTGTTTCATGAGCAGCTCGACCAGGTAGGTCTGCAGATCGGCGCGGCTCATCCGCGCCAGCGATGCTCCGCCGGCCTCCCGGTAGCAGCGCAGCCCCTCGGCGTACGGGTCGCACGTCTCGAACCGGCCGGGGTCGGCCAGGAGCGCGCGCTGGCGGGCCTGGGAGAACACCGCGAAGTTGTCGAAGAACAGGCTGCGCGGACCCGGCGGAAGCGCCATGAAGGTCCGGCGGGCGTACCGGCCCGCCTGTCCCGGCAGCCCGCGCACGCCCGAGGCCACGGCGTGCCTCAGCACGCCGGGGATCAGCGCCGCGTACGCCGCACCGAGACGCTCGTTCCAGCTGGTCACGCGGTAGCGGTTGTAGCCGAGGAACAGCTCGTCCGCGCCCTCGCCCGTCAGCACCACCTTCACGTGCTCGCCCGCCAGCCGCGAGACGAAGTGCAGCGGCACGCTGGACGGGAACGCGATCGGCTCATCCTCGTGCCACACGAGGCGCGGCAGCGCCCGGAAGAACTGCTCGCCCGAGATCACCACCTCGCGGTGCTCCGCCCGCACGGCGCGGGCCGCCAGCCGGGCGTAGGCCAGCTCGTTCGACCCCTTCTCGGCGAAGCCGACTGCGAAGGTCCGGAGCGGCCCGCCCGTCAGGCGGGCGGCCAGCGCCGCGACGCCGGTGGAGTCGAGGCCGCCGGAAAGGAACACGCCGAGGGGCACGTCGCTCATCAGGTGGACGCGGACCGCCTCTTCGAGACGGGCGCGCAGCCTGTCGGCCTGGTCGCGGAAGGCCAGTGGCGACGGTGCCGGCGCGGGCAGGTGCCAGTACCGGCGCTGCCGGAAGCCGCGCTGGAGCGACCAGGCGAGCGTTCGCCCCGGCAGGAGCTTGCGCACGCCGCGGAAGAAGGTCTCTTCGCCGGACACGAAGCGGGTGGCGAGGAACTCCGGCACGACGACGTCGTTCAGCTCGGCGCGCAGGGGACCGGCCGCCAGGATCGCCTTGATCTCCGAGGCGAACAGCAGCTCGCGATCGGTGCAGGCGTAGTAGAGCGGTTTGATCCCGAGGCGGTCGCGGGCCAGGAGCAGCCGGCCCTCCCTGCGGTCCCACAGGGCGAAGGCGAACATGCCGCGCAGCCTCTCGACCGCGCGCTCCCCCTCCTCCTCGTAGAGGTGCACGATCGTCTCGGTGTCGCTGCGCGTCCTGTAGCGGTGGCCTTTCGCCTCCAGCTCCGGGCGCAGGACCGGGTGGTTGTAGGTCTCGCCGTTGTGCACGATGACGATGGTGCCGTCCTCGCCGGTCATCGGCTGCGCGCCGCCGGCCACGTCGACGATCGCCAGCCGCCGGTGCGCCAGCCCGACCGGGCCCTCGATCCACTGGCCGGCGCCGTCCGGTCCCCGATGACGCAGGACGTCGCCCATCCGCCGCAGACGCTCGGGGTCCACCGTCTCGCGCGGATCGAAATGGATGATGCCGGCGATGCCGCACATGGGCCTACGCCCCCTCCACGACAAAACCGTCGTCGTCGAAGCGGACGACCTCGCCCGAGTCCTCGAACCGGATGCCCGCGGGACCGGCGTCGTCCCCGACGAGCGGCGACACGGCGGGTGGCAGGGCGAAGGGGCGATCACCCGGGAGCAGGAGGGTCACGACCCGCACGGGCAGGCGCGCCGCCGTCCTGTAGATCAGGACAGGGGCGGCCAGCCGCCGTCCGTAGGCCGGCGATGTCCAGCCCTGGATCGGCGCCTGCTCGCCCTCGCGCACCTCGGCCACCAGCGGGACCGATGCGAAGGGTCGGAGCCTGAGGTCGTGACGGCCCGGCGCGTACGCCCGAGCCCAGAGCGCCGGATCGACCGTCACCACCATCGGGGCGAACTGGAAGCGGAGCTCGATCCGGTGCTCCGCCCGGCCATCCAGATCGTCCACGACCACCCAGTATCTCGGCTTCACGAACAGCACGCGGCGGCGGTGCCGCACCGGGTCGGGCAGGCCGGAGTACGCGTCGTGCGCGGCATCGGCGAAATCGAACTCTTCGGACGTGAGCCAGCGGCGCAGCCGCGCGGCCGGTCTCGTGTTCCAGGCGAACGGACCGGCTGGCTCGGCCTGACCCAGCCCGTCGATCAGGACCGTGCTGTGGGCGGCGGTGCCGCGGAAGAAGTCGCGCCATTCCGGATCCGCCGTGTAGCCGTACGTGCCGGCGTCGGTCAGGAACCTTTTACCGAAGGCGGAGCACTGGATGGCGAGCAGATCGGCATGGCCGTGCCCTCCGCTGATCGGACAGCCGAGCGGCCCGACGTCGAAGATCAGCTGGTGCTCGTGCGGCGACCACCCGCTGCGCATCACAGCGTATCCGCCGTCCGGGAAGACACGGGAGGGCGTCGCGGCCGGCGGATCCGGTCTCAGGGCGTCGTAGGCCTCGATCCCCGCGGGACCGAGCAGCCAGAGCGTCTCGGGCGCCGGGCCACCGGCGGCCCAGGCGTAATCGGGCCTGCCGAACAGGACCGCGGCGGTGGAGAACACTCCCCGGATGTCCCCGGGATGCCTGTCGTCGAGCGGCAGGATCGAGCCACCGTCGTCGTCACCGATCAAAGGCAGCGAGCCGTCCGGACGCCGCACCGCCAGCAGGAAATCGAGCATGCGGCGGACCCGCTCGCCCACCTGCGCCGGCAGATCGAGTCCGCCGCGGCACGCCAGGATCATGAAGTGCAGGTAGATCTCGATGGTGTAGCGCTGGTAGAAGGTCGACTGCTCGAAGTACACGCCGTCCGGAAGAATCTGCAGCTCGCTCTGCTCCACGAGGGTTCGCGCTCCGAGCCGCCGCCAGCGCGCCGCCGCGGGCAGGCCCGGGAACAGGATCCCGGCGTAGAACAGCCCGAGCGCCTCGCCGGTCAGGTGCGTGTTGGGCGAGAAGGTGCGCGACAGGTATCTCTCGATGTGCGCGGCGTGGGCCTCGATGCCCGCGAGGACCTCCGCGTAGACCGACCCGGTGAGGGCGGAGGAGTCCCGCACGAGACAGAGCGACCAGCACCAGGCGATCAGGCGGAGCGCCACCTCCAGGCTGCTCGCCCAGTTGATGCCGATCCCCGGCGGGTTGCCCCGCAGCCAGTCGCGCAGGTGCCGCGACAGCAACTCGGCGAGGCGCTCGTCGCCCGTCAGGCGGAACGCCTGACCGAGCCGGGCCAGCCACTGGTGGCGGTTGAGCTCCCACACCACCTTGCTGTCGCCGGCCACCCGGGGGTCCAGAGGATCGATCCGGCTCCAGTGGACCCGGGGAGCGCGGCGTCCCGAGATCGGGTCGAGGTGCCAGTCCACGGGATCGCCGAACGAGAGGTCGCGGTATCCCAGCAGATCGAAACAGCCCCGGCCGATGGCACGAGCCGCGAGGAGGGCGCGCTCGCGAGCCTCCGGCATTCTCGCGGCGAGAAGGAACGGCGTCAGCGGGCTCACGGCCCCCTCGAAGAACCGGGAGGAGCTCAGCCCGCGGAAGCGCTCCAGGAGCGCCTCGGCCCTTTCGGATCGCCGATGGGCCGGCCGGGCGACGCCCTGGCGCTCGAGCCATTTCCACCCCTCCTGGCGCCCGCGGTCGGCGAGACCGCCCAGACCGATGCTCAGGAGACGCTGCAGCCTCATGGCGTCCCACCGGCATACACCGCCGCCCACGCCTCCCGCACGCACGGCCAGGCGTACTCCCGGATCGCCTGCCGGGCGCGGCGGGCCATCAGAATGGCCCGGTGCGGCTCGTGCAGCAGGGACGCCACGGCCCGCGCCATCGCCTCCGGTCTGTCGGGCGGCACCAGAAGACCCCTGCCCCCGGCGTCCACCATGGCCGGGATGTCGCCGATCCCCGTGGTCACCACCGGCAGCCCGGAGGCGAAGGCCTCCAGGATGGAGACCGGCTGGTTGTCGATGACCGACGAGTTGACGAAGATGTCCGCGCTCTCGTAGAGGGCAGGAACGTCCGAGGGCTCCACCCGGCCCGCGAAGCGGATGCCGTCCGTTCCGAGCCGGGCCGCGAGCTGCCGCAGCCGCGACTCCTCGCTGCCGTAGCCGGCGAGCGTCAGCGTCGCCTCCGGGTGATCGCTCCGGAGGATCGCGAAGGCGCGCAGACTGTTCTCCACCCGGTAATGCGGCTCGAAATTGCGCGTCGACAGGAGGCGCGGCCGCAGCGGGACCCTGTCGCGGTAGCAGAATCGCGGGGTCTCGATGACGTTTCGAATCACCCGGACGCGGTACCCGTGGCGCGCGAAGATGCCGCGCAGGTAGTCGGAAGGGACGACGATCTCGTCGACCTGGCGCAGCCACGGGTGGACGAGGGCCCCCCAGCGGGCCAGGTGGTGCTCCGCTTCTCCGCTGTGATAGTTGAGAATCACCCGCTTGCGGAGGGCCCTCGCCATCGTGATCGCCGCCGCCGGCCCCAGGAGGAACGACCAGTAGGCCGCGGAGTAGACGTGCACCACATCCACATCCCGGAGGCGGGCGAGGCTCGGCAGATAGAGCGTCTCATTGAAGAGCGTCCGGGCGTACCGCAGACGGCGCAGCCAGCGGAGACCCGCCGGGAAGGGCGGGTTGATCGGGATGTACGTCACGTCCATGCCCTCGCCCCGCAGCGCCGTCGCCAGGTTGACCGCCTGGACGCACTGGCCGCCCAGGATGTCCAGGCTCGCGGCCACCATCCCGATGCGCGGTGGGCCCGACGGCGATGGGACGCGGGCGTCGGGCCCGGCGGCTCCGGCCGACTCGATCGGTCGCGGGACGGGGGCCGTGGTCACGAGCCGCTCCCTGCGCTGTGCGGGGAGCGGTGCCACCCGGCTTCGCGGGACCACGCCGACCGGTCCGGCCCCGGGGACCGGGCCGCCCGCGCGGCGGCCAGCCGTCGCCCCGGTCTCCCGGCGGACGGCGCGGAGAACCGGGGAACCCTGGTGTCGAGAAAGGTCCGGCACCAGAGCTCGAACGAGATCAAGGTCCAGAGCTGCAGGTCCAGATCGCGGCCCCTGTCGTGTCGCGCCAGGAGCCGAGCGACGTAGGCCGGGTCGAGGATGTCGCGGCGCCGGCAGGTCTCCGACAGGAGCAGGTCGCGGACGAAGCGGCCGAACTGGCCCCGGAACCACCTTCCGAGCGGGACTGCGAACCCCTGCTTGCGCCGTTCGACGACCTCGTCGGGCAGGACGCCTCGCATGGTCTGTTTGAAGATCGACTTGGTCACGCCGTCCCGCAGCCTCAGCTCGGCCGGGATGGCGGCCGCGAACTCCACCAGGGGATGGTCGAGCAGCGGGACGCGCGCCTCGAGGCCGTGCGCCATGCTCATCCGGTCGACCTTGGTCAGGATGTCGAGGGGCAGGTAGCTGTTGAGATCCAGGTATTGCAGGGCCGACAGCCAGTGGCCGCCGGCGCGCGCCAGACAGACCGCCTCGTCCCGCCAGGGGTCCTCACGTGACAGCCTGTCGTAGGCGTCGGGGCGGAGCAGCGCCCGCTTCTGGGCGGCGCGGAACAGGGTCGAGGCATCGAGATATCGATGCGCGCCGGTCAGGGACAGATGGTGCAGCCGGCCCCGCCCGCGCGCGCCGTCCGGCATCAGGCGCGCTGCCAGCCCGATCGCCCGCCGGAGCGGGCCCGGCAGGACGTCGTAGCGACGCTCCCGCCCCTCCACCACGTACTTGTCGTAGCCCGCGAACAGCTCGTCGCCGCCGTCCCCCGAGAGCACGACGGTGACGAACTCCGAGGCGAGCTTCGACACCACGTAGGTCGGGATGGCGGAGGAATCGCCGAACGGCTCGTCGAGAAACCAGGCGAGATCGTCCACGATGCCGAGGACGTCCGGCGTGACGATCATCTCGTGATGCTCGGTGCCGTACCGCTCCGCGACCCGGCGGGCATAGCGCAGCTCGTTGAAGTCCTCCTCGACGAAGCCGATCGAGAACGTCTTCACCGGGGACGGGGAGAGACGCGCCAGCGTGGCCACGACCGCGCTGGAATCGATGCCGCCGCTCAGGAACGCCCCCAGCGGCACGTCGCTCACCATATGCAGGCGGACCGACTCCTCCAGGCGCTGGCGCAGGCCCTCGGCGATCTCCTCCTCGCCGCGCGCCTGCGCGGGCCCGAAGCTCACGTCCCAGTACCGCTCGATCCGGATCGGACGGCCCGGGGCAGCGACCAGGAGATGGCCGGGCTCGAGCTTGCGCACGCCCTCGACGATGCTGTCGCGTGCAGGGGTGCAGAGGCTGGTGAGCAGGTGACCCAGGGCTCCCCAGCTCAGGCGCCGCTCCACGCCCGACGGCTGCAGGACCGCCTTCAGCTCCGAGGCGAAGATCAGCCTGCCGTCGGCCTCGGCGTAGTACAGCGGCTTGATTCCCAGCCGGTCCCGCGCCAGGAGCAGCCGCCTGCGCCGCTCGTCCCACACGGCCAGCGCGAACATGCCGCGCAGCCTCTCCACGCAGCCCGCGCCGTGCTCCTCGTAGAGATGCACGATGGTTTCCGAGTCGGAGCCGGTATACAGGACGTGCCCGCGGCGCTCGAGCCCTGCACGCAGCTCCCTGAAGTTGTAGATCTCGCCGTTGCACACCGCCCAGATCGTGCCGTCCTCGTTCGACAGCGGCTGATGGCCCGTTTCGAGGTCGATGATGCTCAGGCGCCGCATGCCCAGCCCCACTCCGTTGCCGAGGTAGAGACCCTCGTCATCCGGCCCGCGGTGCGCCATCACCGCGCACATCGAGCGGATCTCGCTTCCCTCGACGGGCTGCCCGCGGAGGCCGACGATGCCGGCGATGCCGCACATCTAGCTTCCCTCCAGCATCGACACCAGGCGCCGGCGCAGCCTGGAGGCGCGCAGGCAGCCGATCAGGACGGCATAGGTCAGGGCGTAGACCAGTCCGGTCAGAACCATCGAAGGGAGCGGGCGGAGAGCGAGCCCCTCCTTGACCAGAAGCGCCGGCAGGCCGGCGGCGACCGCGCAGCCGAGAGTCGAGGCCAGACCCGACCAGGGCAGCAGGTCCCACAGGCCTGCGTTCAGATGGCGCTTCACCCGCGCCACAGCCAGGGTCTTTCCGACGACCGTCCCCAGGAGCGAGACGAGCACGCCGCCCAGGAGGCCGAAGCCGACGATGAACCAGTGCACCAGGGCCGCGATGATCGCGAGCTTGATCGCGCCGACCAGCAGGAGCCAGCGCGTGTCGGCGAACACCCGCAGCACCCCGTCGACCGGGAACGCCATGAGCAGGAACGCCGCGGTCCAGACCATGAAGATCGGCGCCGCGGCCAGGTAGCGCTCGGTGAACAGGAGGACGATGAGGTCGCGCGCGTTCACCAGAAGGAGGCCGACCATCGGGAAGAAGACCAGCGCCAGCTTGCGGATGGTGTCGTGCCAGGCGCCCAGGGCGGCACCGTTCCGGCCGTCCCGGACGTCCTCCGCCATCCTCACCATCATGACATTGCAGGTGGAGCCGGCCACCAGGTCCACGAGCGGCACCTGCAGGCACCCCACGGAGTAGACGGCGAACATCGCCGGGCTGAAGTGCATGGAGATGGCGTACTGGTGCAGGTTGGACTGCAGGACCTCGACGAGGACGTAGAGCTCGAACGGCATCGCGTAGAGGATCTGGTCGCGCAGCAGCGACCGGTCCGTCCGGAGGCCGGCGCCGAACTCCCGCTTCAGGACGAGAAACGCCGCGGCCAGCCGCAGCGCCGCGAACAACACCGCGCCGAGCAGCAGCCCTTCGAGGCGCCTCAGGAGAAGCACCGGCACCAGGAACAGGGCGGTGCGGGCCACGTCGGAGGCGGTATAGGCCGCGGCGGCGGCGGCGAACCGTTTGCGGGCGATCAGGACGATCTCGAGAGCCGCCGAGGACAGCATCAGCGCCAGGTGGAGACCGATCCACGGGAGACCGGCCGCCAGGGCGTCGTTGCCGAGCCACGCTGCGACGCGGGTCCGGCCGGCCCAGAGGACCGCCAGACAGGTCGCGCCGGCGCCCGACAGGACCAGCAGGGAGTTCAGGGCGTAGCGGCCGCCCTTCTCCGGGCCGGCGGGCAGAAAGTAGAACAGACTTTCCGCCATGCCCACCTGGGCGATCCCGTACAGGGTGGCGTACACCAGGAAGAGCTGCTTGTAGGTCCCGAAGGCGGCCTGGTCCAGCACGCGGGCGAGCACCACTGGGATGCAGAAGGCCACCACGAGGCCGGTCAGGCGGCCCGACATGAGAACGGCGGCCGGTTTGAGGGTCGAATCCATCGGGACGGGACCTGTCAGTTCCAGTGGCTGAGGGGGCAGAGGGCCGCGCGGTCGAAAATCCCGTCGGCCTGGCAGCCCATCACGGCCGGGGAGAAGCCGCCGAACGGCCCCAGGCTCGAGCTCTCCCACAGCAGCGTGCGGGACAGCGTGTGGAAGGGGTGGGCCGGATCCCTGTGCCGGCACGAGGTGTAGGCGCAGCGGTATCCCGCCGCCTCCACCGCCCGGATCGTGGCGGCGTTGAACCATCCGTTCGGATACGCGAAGTGCCGGACCGGGACGCCGAGCCGCGCCTCCAGATCGCGCCGGGAGCCGATGGTCTCCTGAAGGACCGTGTCCTCGCCCTCCTTGGTCAGCAGGGAATGCGTTCGGCTGTGCGATCCGATCGTGAAGCCCGAGCGCTGCAGATCCCGGATCATCTCCCAGGTCAAGGGACGATGCGCGCGCTGCTTCTCGGCATCGACACCGATCTGGCGTTCGAGAGACACGGCCAGACGCTCGAGCTCCGATTGCGGAAGGCTCTCCAGCAGGTGCAGCAGCATCCGCAAAGGGTCCGAGGCGCCGCGCGGTCCGTGCCGCCATCCCGCCCGGATCTCCAGCGCCAGGGCGAAGCGCTCCATCTCCTCCGGGGGCGACGGCCATTCGTCCCAGGCGCGCACGAGCGCCAGGTACAGACGGTCGTACAGGGGGATCTGCGAGGACCCGATCAGGTCCGTCACCACGAAGACCGCCGCCGGCACTCCCCGCGTCTTCAGGAGCGGAAACGCCTGCTCGTACACGTCGGCGTACCCGTCATCAAAGGTCAGCGCCGCCGCCGGCCTGCGGAAACCCCCGCGGCCCGCCAGACGGGACTCGATCTCGTCGAGCGGGACGAAGTCGAAGCGTCGCCCGATCCACTCGAGGTGGCGCTCCAGCATGGCGCGGCTGATCAGCGTCGCCGGAATCGAGTGGCGCGCGCTTGCCGCGAAGTCCTCCACGACCCGGTGGTACGCCACGATCCAGGGCATCCGAGAACGGCCGTCCAGGGCCCGCTTCATAAGACCTGCTCCGCTCCAGCGCAGCCCGCAGGCGATCGTCGTCTTGAGCATGCGACGCATCACGACGTCAGCTCCTTGTCGCCAGCTCGCATTTCGTGGCGATCCGGTCGGCGATCTTTCTGGGAAGCATCCGTCGCGCCGCCCTCCTGGCTGCCCGGCTCAGCTCCGCGGCGCGCCGGTAGACCAGCCCGCGCACGCGGGGCGGATAAAACTCCAGCCGCCCGAGCGGGCGGACCTCCCGGGCCCAGTGCTCCTTGTACTGCTCCACTCCCTGCAACAGGTCGAACTCCTCCACCCCTTCCTGGATGGCGTTCTCGATGGTGAGACCCATGGTCACCAGACCCGTGCTGTACCGCGCGTACAGCGGGTCGAACCCCGACTGATAGAAATTGAATACCGACCCGTAGCGGAAGCCGTACAGGGCCGCGACCGCTTCCCCGTCGAGCCAGAGCGTGTAGAACCTCAGCCAGCCCCGCTGGCACGCCAGCCGCGTGATCTCCTCGTGGAAGCGCAGATGCTTTGGCGTGTGGAAGGCCCTGGAGTATCCCCCCCAGCGCGCCGTGTGCAGCGCGATCAGACGTCCGAGAGCGGGACGCCGCTCCTCCTCGCTGCTGCTCTTCTGGAAGCGGACAGCGAACCCCCGCTCCAGCTGTTTGAGCCTGCGGTGGAAGTTGTAGCGGTGGGCGGCGCCCAGGCTGCCGATGTACGACGGCCACGATTGGCCGGACAGGTTGATGTGCCGGGAGAGGTTCGTCTCCTCCTCCTCTACGCTCCACCCGCGCCCTTCCAGGATCTTCCCGATTCCCCGGGCGACGCTGCCGCCGATCTTGACCTGCTCCAGCTCGACCGCGCGGTTCATTCCGGCCAGGGACTCCGCCAGGGCTTGCACGGCCCAGTCCTCGTGTCCGCGGCGGATGATCACGTCGAGATAGTCCGAGCCGATGCTGCCCGTGCCAAGAAACTCCAGCGCCGGGAACGGCAGGATGCGGGAGATCCCGGGCGGCCTCACGACGAACGGCGCGATCGCCACCAGACGTCCCTGCGAGCGCACCGTCAGCACGAACAGCCTCCGGTCGCCCGACAGGTGCCTCCACCAGGTCGACAGCCATTCCCAGGTCAGGAACAGGCAATCCGTGGAGCTGTCCGCGAGCAGCTCGTTCCATTCCTCCCTCAACCCCATGAGGCGTTCGGTGTCCTCGATGAGCTCGACCGACACGGACGGGTTCGCTACCCCCATGGCGAGCCTCAGCACCTAAGGACCGATGCACCACTCGCCCTCCAGCCTGGTCAAGAAGGCGTCGGTCCGATGGATGGCCGCGAGCACGGCGGGATTCCTGGAGTGGATCAGGAACCACGAAGCGCCGTCGTGGTGGAACACCGACCCCTTCGCGGCGAGCGACTGGAAGGCGGAGGGATCGAGCTGCCCCGACACGGCCAGCGCGCCGCCCCGCCGGGCGTGATAGAACAGGTGATCGAGGACGTCATCTAGGAACATCTTGCGCGCCCCGATCTGCACCACTTCGCTGATGCCGCCGGGATTGAGGAAATAGAGGTACCAGCCCAGCAGGTCTCCGGCGCCGTCCCGCAGGCCAACGCGCCGGAACAGGCCGCGGCCCTTCTTCTTCGCGAGCAGGTCCAGGAGCCAGGCCAGGGACTGCCGGTCGTACGCCGGCCGCAGCGATCGATCGGCCGCCGTGCGTGCCAGCATCTCCAGGAGATCGTCGGTGGTGAGGTCTTCCCCGGTGCTTCGCGGACGGGCCAGCCGGGCCGAGTCCCCGAGCACCACCGGCGCGATCGCGTCGGCGGCGGAGCACAAAGGAGCGAGGGTCCGGGTCGCCGCGGCCGCCAGGCCGCGCCTCCGCAGGCAGGACAGGAGATATCTGGTCGGGCGGAGAGGACGGGTCCAGCGGAGACTGTAGACCAGGGAGGTCGTGCCTCCGAACCGTTCCAGAATCCGGCGGGAGGGACTCCCTCCTTCGGCGATCGACAGGTCCTGGCTCCCCGAGACGAACGCCCGCGCCAGCGCCAGGGCCGCCAGGCTCGAGCGGCTGCCGGGCTCGACCATGAAGGTGTGGCTGATGGCGGCCTGGATGGGACGGCCGGCGAGCAGCATCCGGCGCGGCATGACGCCGAGGCAGCCGGCGATCCGGCCCCGGCCGTCTTCATAGACCAGCGAAGGCAGCGTCTCGTCACGCCACGGATTGCGCCACAGGATCTCGCGCAGGTACTCCGTCGCCGACTCCGACCCGCCGGCCGGCCGCCGCGGGAAGACCCGTCCGTACAGCTCCAGCACCTGCTCGCCGTCCCGCTCGGTCATGGGCCGGACCCGCTCGCCGGCCCCCGCGTCGCCGGACGTCTCGTCCGGGTCGTTCCGTCTCAGCATCTCCGCAACGACTCCCCGCTCCATGGGCCCCGCCTTAGCCGCCGTATTCCCACGGCGACTCCGCGATGGTCAAAGGCGTCACCTGCTCGCGGCACTCCGCGCCCACCACCTCCAGGACGACCAGGGCGTGGTCTCCGAGACCGTCGAGGATCTGCCGGACGCGGCACTCGAGATAGGCGGGCGCGCCGCGCAGGATCGGCGCGCCGGTGACGCCGTCGCGGAACGGCTCGCCGTTGATGCCGCCGCCGTCGGTCCTGGTCGGCGCGAAGAAGCGGCGCGCCAGTTCCTCCTGGTCCTTTCCGAGGACGTGGACCGCGGCCGCGCCGCTGACCCGCAGGCAGGCGAACACGTTGCTGTCCGGGCGCACCGCCGCCATCAGAAGCGGTGGCCGGAACGACGCCTGGGAGACCCAGGTCACGGTCGCCGCGCCGCAGCGTTCTCCGTGGCGCGATGTCATGACGTACAGGCCGTTCGAGAGCATCCTCAAGGTTTTCCGCCGGCTCTCCGGATCCATCCGTCCTCCCCGGATCTACGCCGTCCCGCTGACCCGCGTGCGCGCGGCGATGAAGCCGGCGATCCGATCGATCGACCGGAAGTTGTCCATCTCGATCTCCCCGAGCGCCACCTGGACGCCGAACTCCCGCTCGATCTGGGCGAGGAGCTCGACGAAGGCCATCGAGTCCAGGGCCCCCGATTCGAACAGGTCGGTCTCGGCCGACGGGACCGCAAGGCTGAGCCGGTCCGCGAACAGTCTGGAGATCCGCCCGCGCAAATCGTTCGTCCCCGCCATCTCAGTCCTCCCGGTGCTCCGAGGCGAGCAGGTCGAACCACAGGCGGTCGCAGGCCTGGCCGTCGATGTAGTGACAGCGCCGCTGACGGCCGATCTGGGTGAAATTCAGGCGCCGGGCGATGCGAACCGACCGGTTGTGCTCGACGATCCAGGTGTTGACGGCCTGCAGGCCGAGGTCCCGGAAGGCGTGCGTCAGGAGAGCCGACGACGCACGGGTGGCGTAGCCCCGGGCTCCGAACGATTTGTCCCCCGCCACCACCCAGATGCGCGCCGTCTTGAAGGAGCGATCCACGTTCGCCAGCCCGACCACGCCGATCGGTGTGAGGTCGTCGTCGAGCGTGAACACCCGCAGCACTTCCGTATCGCGCTGCGTGGCGATCTTCAGCCACTCCGGGGTCAGGACCTGCCGCCCGTTGCCGAAGTCCAGCCACTGGTAGTTCTCCTTCCTGGACATCCAGTCGGCGACCAGGCGGATCAGCTCAGGATTCTCGAGTGGCAACAGTCTCATGGCGCTCGAACAGCAGCTTGAGGGAGGCGCGATCGATCTTCCCGTTGCCGTTCCTCGGGAGCCGATCGAACGCCATCCAGCGTGCGGGGAGCATGTGGACCGGCAGGTGGCGGCCGAGCTTCTGGCGCAGCGAGGCCGGGGTCAGATCGGCGCCCGGCGCGGGGGCGTAGGCGCAGCAGATCAGGGTGCCCTCGAAGCCGCCGCTGGGGACGGCCACGACGGCGCTCTCCCGGACCGACTCCAGCGCGCCCAGACAGGTCTCGATCTCCCCCAGCTCGATCCGGTAACCGCGGCTCTTGATCTGCGTGTCGGCCCGTCCCACGAAATAGAACCGCCCCTCTTCGTCCCGGCGCGCCAGGTCGCCGGTCCGGTAGAGACGATCGGACGGGCCCGCGCCTTGCGGATCGGGCAGGAACACCTCGCGCGTTCGGGCGGGATCGTTCCAGTACCCGGGGCTCAGCCCGACTCCGCCGATGTAGAGATCCCCGACGCGGCCGTCGGGGACCGGGCGCAACTCCTTGTCCAGGACGAGCAGCCGCTCGCCGTCGCACGGAGCGCCGATCGGGATCTCCTGCCGCTCGCTCTCCGGGCAGGCCGGCACCGTGTAGTAGCTGCTGACGATGGTGGTCTCCGTCGGCCCATAGAGGTTGGTGAACGTCACGTGCGGCAGGCGTTTCATCCAGGAGATCAGGGCGGGCGTCGGAAACACCTCGCCGCACCAGAGCAGCCGCCGGAGCGCCGGGAAGTCGCCGGGGCCGACCACGTCGAACTTGGTCATGTAGCTCAGGACCGAGGGCACGGAGAACCACTGCGTCAGCCGGCGGGCGCGGATGAACTCCGCCAGGAGGTTGGGGAGCAGGCTCATCGCGGCGGGCACCAGATGAAGCTGCGCCCCCGCCGCGAAGGCGCCGAAGATGTCGAAGACCGAGAGATCGAAATGCAGGGGCGGGTGGCAGGACACCCGGTCGGACGGTCCCATGCCGAAGTAGCCCGTCGCCCACTCGACGAAATGGATGACACTGGCGTGCGTGATCACGACACCCTTGGGAGTCCCGGTCGACCCGGAAGTGAACAGGATGTGCGCCGGATCGAGCCGGCTGCGCCGGCGCTCCGGCGGTGCGGTGGGGACGCCCGCCAGATCGTTCGCCGTGAAGCGCGGTGCCGGGCGCCCCGGCGGCGGTGCGGCGTCGTCGAGCCGGCCGACCGCGATCGAGGCGCCCCTGTCGCGACCGGTCAGGAGGGCGTCGAGCAGCCCGCTCACCGCCCCCGCCGCCAGGATCCAGCGGGGCGCGCACGAGCCGATGATCTTATCGAGGCGGGCCGGCGGGCTGGACGGATCCAGTGGAACATAGATGCCACCGGCCTTGTAGATCCCCAGGAGGGCGACGATGGCCTCGGGGGACTTCGGCATCAGAAGGCAGACACGATCGCCCGCCGCGCAGCCGCTGTCCGCCAGGGCACGCGCCAGTCGGTTCGACTCCGTCTCCAGTCCGGAGTAGCTCAGAGAGCGCCCCTCGCCGACCACGGCCACGGCCTCGGGGCGTCGTACGGCCTGCGCTGTTACCCAGTCTGCGAGCGATTCAGGCATCGGTCGAAGGCGCGATCGAAGGCGATGCTGGTGTGGTGCAGCTCGTCGGGGTCGCGGGGCACGTCCAGGATAAAAGCCCGGTATCCGAGAGAGGCGTACCGGCCGAGCTCCGACGACACCCGCTCATAGCTCCCCACCAGGTAGGGGCACATCGTCTTGTAGTTCTGGAATGGCACCAGCCAGTAAGGGCTGGTCTCCGTCGCGGCGCCGAGCTGGGACAGCTGCCCGTGCCACACGGAATCGGAGACCTTCATCGCGAGCTGGTGCGCCAGCTGCCCCTTGCGATCCTCGGGGAAACGCGCGCGGGCGAGGTCCCAGGCTTCCTCCTCGCCGGGCCGCGTGATGATGCCGACCCGGATACCGTGCGGTACGCCGTCCACAACCGGCTCCTCGCGGTCCTGCTCCGCCGGCTTCGGGTATTTGACGGCGGTCGCGCCGATCGCCCGGGCGGCTGCCACGCCGGCTTCCGACGAGCCGGACATGAAGATTCCGGGGAAGAGGTCGACCGGGAGCGGCGGCGACATCTTCAGCTTGTCCGCCCTGTAGAACTCCCCCTGGAAATCGACGGGCGATCGCTCGGACAGAAGCCGCCGGATCAATGTCGTGTACTCCACCAGCCTGTGGTAGCGCCGATCGTGCGGCGTGGTGTCGTTGAGTGCGGTCAGATCGTTCTTGAATCCGCCGGCCACCATGTTCAGGTAGATCCGCCGGCCATGCAGGAAGGCGAGCGAGGCGATCATCTTGGCGACCGAGTACGGATGCATGTAGACCGGCTGCACGGCCACGAGAGGACACAGGATCCGCGTGCTCTCGATGATGACCTGGGCGACCAGCCACGGGTCGACCATCGAGTTGTCGGAATAGACGAGGATGCCCCTGCAGCCGGCCCCCTCGCTCCAGCGCGCCACGCGGACGACTTCTTGAAGATACGCGCGCGTATCGGAGCCGCTCGACGGCGGGCAGGTGGAAAACACCTCGATGCGTGGGTCGAACATGCTGGATCGCCTCCTTCGCCTTCTCAGATCGCCTCGCAACGCGAGGCGACGTCGGGATCGTTCCCGGTCTCGAGCCCTCGTTCATGCAGGAGCGACCAGTACAGCCGTTCGGTCGCGCGGGTCATGACATCCAGACTGAAGCGCTCCGCCATCCGCCGCTTGCCCGCCTGCCCCATGCGCCGCGCCAGGTCGGGGCCGGACAGAAGGACGTCGATGGCCCGGGCGAGCGCCGTCGCGTCCCGCGCGGGCACCAGGATCCCCGTCTCGCCCTCCTCGACCGCCTCCGCGCTGCCGCCGACCCGGGTGGTGACGACCGGGACGCCCGCAGCCATCGATTCGAGCAGGAAGTTCGACAAGCCCTCGCTCAGAGACGGCAGCACGGATACGGCGACCTCCTGCAGGAGCTCGGGGACGTCGAGCCGGAAGCCGGTGAACACCACGCGATCCTGGATGCCGAGCCGCCGCGCCAGCTCCTCCAGACCGGTGCGGTACGCGTGCTCCTTCACCACCGCCCCGTCCTTCACCGCCAGGCGGTCGCCGACGATCAGGAACCGGACGTCCGGGTGCCGGGCAGCAAGAGTCGCGGCCGCTTCGAGGAATTGATCCAGCCCCTTCATCTCGTGCAGACGCGAGACCACCGCCACGATCCGGGCGCCCGGAGGCACCCCGATCTCCTGGCGCAGCCGGTTCCCGTCGCCCCGCTTCCTGAACCTCGACAGGTCGACGCCGTTCCTGATGACGACGATCTTGCGACGTGAATACCCTTCTTCGATCAGCCAGCGCTTGACCGCGTCGGCGTTGACCACGATGCAGTCCGCCAGCCGGCAGACCAGCCTCTGCACCCGTCTCTGCATCGGTGTCTGGTAAACGCCCGTGTCCCGGATCGAAGCGATCACCCGCGGGGCGCGCGCCAGTCTGGCCGCGGGCAGGGCGAAGACATTGGGGTAGAAGTTGTAGGTGTGCACGATCTGGATCCGGTTTCGCCTGAGGTCGCGGACGAAGCGCCACTGCT
>DAISWT010000002.1:19042-30949 GCA_036826235.1 Acidobacteriota bacterium
GTGGAGACTGTCGATCCGGTACTCCCAGATCGGCAGACTGCTGGCCTCGATCTCACCCAGGAAGTGTCCCCAGCGCCTGAAACAGGCCAGGTGGATGTCGAATCGGGTCCGGTCCAGCGCCCGGCCCAGGTTGACGACATGGCGCTCCGTGCCGCCCATCGCGAAACCGTTCACGAAGGTCAGGAGTCTGATCCTGTCGCCGCACGGTGCCAGCGCACCCCTCTGCGCATCGGACGCGCCGGCGGTCATCGGCCCCTCTCCGCCTTCGCATCCGAGGCGAGCCGCCCCGCGAAGAACACGTGGGGCGCGGCCCAGCTCAGCTCCGGGGTGGCGCGTCCTCCCGTGAGCCGCACCCAGGCCTTGGAGCACCGTCCCAGGGCCCGGCAGACGCGACGATGCAGACCGCGCCTGAAATCGCTGGTCGTCCCGGCCGCCGAGGTGACATGGCCGTCGAAGAAGCCGACGTACCCCGAGGCGATCGTCCGGTATCCGGCGGCCTGGTGGACCTCCACGAGCGCCCGCGTGTCGTAGACGACGTGCGCCCGGAGCGTCCTGAGATCGCCCAGACGCTGCATCAGCCAGTTCACGCCCTGCAGGTTCGGCACCGTCGTCACGATGCGTCCGCCCGGTCTCAGGTACGCCGCCAGGACCGACAGCCGCTCGACCACGTCCGCGTAATGCTCCATGACACCCATCGAGTAGACCAGGTCGAAGCGCTCCAGGAGACCGTCGCGATCCCGCGGTTTGAACGCGTCTCCGCAGACGATCTCACCCGACGCTCCAGCTCCCCTCAGGTTCGCCCGTGCCAGCTCGGCGGCATGCGGCTCGATATCGATCCCGGTCACCCGGCAGCCCACGTGCCGGGCGAGAAACGGCAGCCACGGCGAGCGGCCGCAGCCAAGCTCGAGGACCCGGGATCCCGGGACCAGTCCCCCGTGCAGCTCGAACACCTGGAACAGTCTCCAGTCGCGCACCCGCCGCATGTCCGGCAGCACCGGCCGGAGAACCAGATCATCCGATCTGTCGGTGTAGTAGCCGCCGCCCTCTTTCCAGAGCCACTCGCTGGGACCGACGCGCGCCGTCTGCATGAGTTCACCCCTGCGTTTCCGCTTCGCACGCGGCCCGCGCCGCCAGCGCGAGACCGGCCATGTAATAGAAATAGAAGTGATAAGCCACCGGATGGAACAGAGCCGCAACCGCGAACACCGCCAGACTCACCTGGATCCCTTCGGCCAGCAGAAACAGATCCCGCCACACGGACCGGCCCGCGGTGCGCCGCATGACCGACGCGGCCGTGCGGAAGCAGCCCGCCTGAATGGCCAGGAACAGGACCAGCCCCGGGACGCCAAGGTCCACGGCGTACTCCAGGTACACGTTGTGGACCTTCTTCCAGAGGGCCCCCCGCATGTCGTTGAGGGCCAGGATGTTCATGCCGACGCCGGCGCCGATGATCGGGCTCTGCGACACCAGGCGGATGGCGGCCTGCGTGTCGCCCCAGCGCTCCTGGGCCGACCCGGTCGGATCGGACCGGATGTCCGTGATGGTGCGGAGGCGCTCCAGGTACCCCGACGGCAGGAGAGGCGCGCAGGCCACGATCAGGACGATCGCCGCGACCACCCAGCCTCGTTCCGGCCTGCGGATCAGCTTGACGACGTAGATCAGACCGGTCAGGGCCAGACAGATGAAACCGGCGCGGGAGAAGGTCAGGATCACCGCCACCGCGTCCAGGGCGGCGCAGCCGAGGAGAAGAAGACGCGGGCCGGTCGCCTCCTGAAGCAGCGCCAGGGCCAGGGTCACCGGCAGGATCAGGTTGAGCACCAGCGCCAGGTCGTTCGGGTTCGAGGTCAGGGGCGCCTCGTAGCTCAGGATGCGCTTCACCGGCCCCTCGTCCATGAATCGGCCGGCGTGATATTCGTGCACGCCGAAGGCCGCCAGCGGCACGGCCATCAGGGCCAGCCCCCAGGCGGCGAGGCGCAGCCGCTCCCGGGTGTTCACCACGTTGCCCAGGAGCCAGAAGATCGCCAGCGTCTTGAAATACATGTCCAGGAGAAACGCCAGGCTCCCTCCGGGCCAGTACGACCACGGGAGGGTGACCAGGGCCCAGATCGCGATCCCGGCGGCCACGACCGTCTCGCGCGTGACCCGCATCACCGGCCGGCGGTGGGTGAACCGATCGGCGACGTGGGTCGTGATCGCCACGGCGGCCGTCAGCAGTCCGAGACGCATCGGCGCCAGTGCCGGTATGAACTCCTGGGGCGCCAGAAGGAGAACGAAGGTAAACGCCATCAGGGCCCAGAAGGGAACGCGCCCGCCCGCGCTCTCCGTGCCTACGTCCGCCGACTCCGACGACGCAGCGACGGCCTCCCGAAGAGTCTCCGGTTGCCACCACGCGCAGCGCTGCGCCGCCCTCATGCCGTCCTCAGCCCGCCAGCTCCAGGAGAGCTCGCGCCACCTTGCCGTGATCGTGACGGACCTTCGGACCGGACCCGATGAGATCGCGCATCACCGGACGGCATCCCAGGGCCCGGATGGAGCGGCCCTCGGCGACGATCGGAGTGGCCGCACCGGCCGTGTACGGCTCGGTCAGGGCCGCCGGGATCGGGGCGTCGTTAAGAAGAACGTCGTGGATCGGCAGATCGGGCGCGTGGCGGCGCAGGGCGAGGAGGACATCGGCGGCGGTATAGCCGTCCGTCTCGCCGGGCTCCGTCATCAGGTTCATGATCAGGACGACCCGCGCCCCGGACCGGACGATGGCCCGGACCAGGTCCCTGATGAGCACGACCGGGATCACGCTGGTGTACAGGCTTCCCGGGCCCAGGGTGACGAGGTCGGCCTGCTCGATCGCCCGCCGCGCTTCCGGGCACGCCCGAGCCGCCTTAGGCCGCAGGAGCACGCGGCGGATCGGGCGGCGCGCCAAGGCGATGCTCGACTCGCCGAGGATGCGGCTGTCGTCTTCGAACTCGGCCAGCAGCGAGACATCGTCCAGGGTTGACGGCAGGACACGGCCGCGCACCGCCAGCACCCGGCCGGCGCGATCCACCGCCCGGGTGAAGTCCACTTCCTGCCGGGCGAGGGCGGTCAGGATCAGGTTCCCCAGGCTGTGTCCTCCCAGACCGCCGTTGCCGTCGAAGCGGTACCCGAAGATCCCCGACAATGTGGTGCTGCCGGCGGCGAGCGCCAGCAGGCAGTTGCGCACGTCGCCGGGAGGGAGCACGCCGTAGTCCCGGCGCAGCCGGCCGGAGCTGCCGCCGTCGTCCGCGACGCTGACGATGCCGGTGAGACGCTCGCGGTGCCGGGCCGCCACCCACCTTCGTCCGGAGGGGAACAGGAGATCCTTCATCCCCCGGAGGACGATCGGCAGTCCCGTTCCGCCTCCCAAGGCGACGACTCGCGGAATGACCCGCCGCGTCGCCGCCGCCGGCCACGGCCCTCGCGGGGCCGACGTGATCTGTTCCTCGACCTCGGCTTTCAGCATGCGTCGAACTCCCGACAGGCTTCGCCCCCTTTGCTCCCGGTGTCTCTCCCGGAGCGGAACCGCGCGTGCGCCGGTCTGTTCGCCCGCGAGGACCGCGGAGTCCGGCCTGGCGGGCCATGCGGATGTTCCGCGTTGTTTTTACGCCCGAGCGCCTCCCGCATCAATCGGGGGATCCCTCAATCACCGTCAGGGAATACCCGGAGGGCGGATCCCTGCGGGGGATCAACGCAGCGTGTCGTGCGCCGGTGAGCGCGCTCCGGAGCGACGGGCTCGCCCCGGGGGGCGTCCATAGGCGTGGTAGTAGCCGTAGTAGCCGGACCGAGAGCGGCGCTCGCCGTTGAAGACGACGCCGATCGCCTTGGCGGGATCGACGAGATTCAGACCTTCCTCCACCAGCTTGCGTGGGGTCCGGTGCGCCGCCACCACCATGAGAAGACCGTCGACCCACCGCGCGAGCAGCCGGCAGTCGGGAACGGGAACCAGAGGGGGCGTGTCGACCACGATGTAATCGAACAGCCGGCGCGCCTGCTCGAACAGCGCCCCGAGCCGGGGGGATTTGAGCGCCTCGTAGGGCGCCGGCGGCAGCCGGCCCGCGGTCAGGACGCCCAGGTTCAGCGGGAGACGGCGCAGGATCACGCTTTCGAGGGAACGCTCCGGGTCCAGAATGGCGTCGGCCAGCCCGGCTCCCCTCGGATCGTCCAGCCCCAGCTGGAGCGCGACCGAGGGCCTCCTGAGATCGGCATCCACCAGGAGGACCCGCGCCTCGCGCGCTTGCGCCAACGCCCCGGCCAGATTGATCGCCGTGGTGGTCTTGCCGTCCCCGATCGTGGCGCTGGTGACGGCGATGACCTGCAGAGCCTTGCCCTCCTGACGCGATTCGAGGCGGGCCCGAAGCATCCGGTAGTGCTCGGCTTCGAACGACGCCGGGGCGACCAGGCTGACCAGGTGGCGATCCAGCCCGCGCAGACCGCCCGCAGACGGGGCCGGGCAGGCGCGCTCGCTCCGGTCCGACGTGTGGTCCCGATCCCCGCCGCTGAACGCACTCATATCGACCGTCGATGTCCCATGACCGAACCCGCTTCCCCCCCCTCGCACGCCGGTCTGCGCCCAGTCGGTTACAGCCGTCCCCCGCTCAGGATGAACACCATCTGCTCGTATTCATGCGCCACGTAGTAGGAGACCGCCGCGGAGGCGGCCAGTCCGGCCGCCAGCAGGACGACCGCCACGCCGACCGTGACGACCTTCCTGAACATGTCGCGCCGCGTCACGATGCGGGGGATCCTGGCCAGGACCGGGACCCTGGTGAACTCGCGCAGGCTCTCGACGCTGTGGAACGAGGTGTCGAGCTGCTCGGCCACGGCCATCGCGCCCACGGCCACGCCGGCCGACAGGATGAGGGTCATCAGCGACAGCCAGAGCCGGTTTGGAGCCGCGGGATCGCGGGGCGGGAGAGCGGCATCCAGGATGCGGAACTGCTCGCCCGTCTGCCCGTGCTCCATGCTCGCCGCGACCAGGGACTCCTCGTAGCGCTTCAGAAGCGAGTCGTACAGCTCCTTGGTGGTGTTGTAGTCCCGCGACAGCGCCTCGAATTCCTGCTGTCTCTGGGGCGCCACGTCGATCCTCTGCTCGTACGCTGCGATGGTCCGGCGCAGTCGCTCCTCCTCGCGCTTCAGCGTCGCGATCTCCGACTCCGCCGGGCGCGACCCTCCCAGGGTCTGCGGCCCCGTGGCGCCCCCGGTTCGGGGGGTCGCAGGGGCCTCGGCCAGTCGCCGCTTCAGGTCGGCGATCTCCCGGTCGAGCCGCGCGACGTCCGGGTAGCTGTCGGTGTAATGCCGGCGCAGCTCGGCGCGCTCCTCCATCAGACGGTCGATCCGGGCCTGCGTGTCCTCCGGGTCGCCGGCCGGCGCGCCCGACCCCGCATCGGCCGCCTGGCCCGACAGCCGGTCGCGGCGATCCATGGCCCGCATCTGCTTCTCGCTGTTGAGCTGGAGCTGGACGTTCAGGCGCTCGAGCACGGCGATGTTGGACTCCACCTGCTGCGGCAGCTCACCGGCATGGCGCTTCTTGAACTGGCCGACCCTGGCCTCCTGCTCCTCCAGCTTCCTCTTCATTTCGTCCATCTGGTTCTTCAGGAAATCCGCCGTGTGGGTCGCCTGCTGCTCGCGGCTCTTCTCGTTCTGCTCGACGTAGAGCGACGCCAGGGCGTTGGTGATCTGGGCCACCTTCCGCGGATCGCGCCCGCGATAGCTGAGCGCGAAGGCGACCGTCGCTCCGCGCTCCCAGGTCCGCTCGACTCCCTTCAGGTCAAGGTTGATGTCACGCCGCATCCTCTCGATCAGGGCCTCGGGCGAGACCTTTCCCCGCAGGGCGGGATACGGTTCGTATCGCGCCACCAGGTCATTGAGCCTCGACCGGCTCAGGACCTCCTCGCTGATCGCGTGCAGTCGCGTCTCCAGCTCGTCCGACACCGCGGGACGGACGAAGGTCTCGGGGATCTGCTGCCGCTCCACCAGAACCGTGGCGGTGGCCTTGTAGATGTCCGGAAGGGACGCCACGAAGCTGAGCGCCGGGACCGACGCACCGAGGAAAAGAACGATGCCCACCCACCGCCGCCGCCCCCAGACCTCCAGCGCCTGGTGGATTCCCGAGCCCTGCCGCTCCTGTGCCGCCATCGTATCCCCCTCAGTCGCGGGACGCGTTGCCCCGTGTGACCCTACGACGACGGCCTGCCGCCGCCAATCAGGGAAACTACCGAACCGGGGACGGGAAATCCCCGATCCGCCGGTCGCCGTCATGTGTTTGTCCTCCCGGGCTTCCCCGCGTGGCGCCCGGCGGAGGCCCGCAGCCCCACCGCTTCGGACGGCTGCCCCCGGGAGGTGAAACGACTGCTCCCGGAGACAGCCGCCGAATCGAGCGGTCCGGATGACCCGCTCCTGCGGCCCGCGGGCGTTGCGACTACACCGGGCAGAAGGAGCCGGTCGTGGGCGGCGTGTTGGAAGCGTTGCCCTTGTGCAGCTGGATGTTGCCGCCCCCGGGACCCGGGCCGCCGAGATCGCCGGTGGCCTGATAACCGCTCTGGAGCCTGATCCCGAAGAAATCATCGCGACCGGGCTCGCCGTTGTCGGTCACCCGGACGCGGAAGTAGCCGCTGTCACCGGTGTTGGTGCTGTACGTCCCGCAGATGTCGCGGGTCCGGTCGTCCACGAACACGTACCCCGTGATGCTGGTCGCCTTGACGTGCAGGCCGTTGCCGTGGTCGAGGTAATTCAGGTGGCCCCAGAAGGCGCCGTTCTTCACGCCCCCGCCGACGCCGAAGTTGCCCTTGGCGCCCGACGGGGTCCCGACGATCCAGCCTCCACCGGTCACGAAATCGGCGGGCGGCTGCTCACCTCCCCCCCCCCAACCGAAGATCCGCCCGCCGCCGAGAAGCAGCAGGTTCGCGACGACAATCAACAGAACGCCTTTCCGCATGGTTGTCCTCATGAGAGTCATGATTGTGCCTCCCTCCCCTAGAACAGCCCGGAAAGCGGCAAGGGCGGCAGGATCGGCGGCGGAGTCGTCGAGCCGCCGGAGCTCACACCGGCGCTGGCCGACGCGAACACCAGGTCCGCGACGCCGTCGACGATGACGTGCAGCGCGTTGACGGTGGCCCCCGACGAGGAGGGTGTCTGCTCATTGATGATCACCCGGCCGCCGAGCAGCCACAGCGTCTGGTTCGGCTGGCCCGTGACGTAGACCGGCACGCCGTTGATCGCCAGACCGTCGATCTCGGACAGGCCGGTCGGCGAGCCGCTGACCGGGGCCAGGGCCCGGGCCATCACGAACGCCGCGGAAACGGAGTTGCCTGCCACCGCCACGCCGAGATCGGCCAGGGAGGCCTCCGAAGCGACCTCATCGGCCGAGCTGATCGTGGTGGCATGCAGGACGTCGGCGCCGCCCAGCGACAGGATGCCCGACTCCATGTCGGACGCTTCACGGGCATCCAGCGCATCGGCGAGGGGGCCGGTGCCGGCGAGAACGGTGCTGGTCCCGAACATCGTGGCCTGGACCGCGCTGGCGGCGCCGCTGACGGACTGGGCCGCCGCGACGGCGGGCCATGCCAGCAGGGCGGCCGCCATCAGGGCGAACGCGGCCACGGTGCGAATGTGCCTGATTCTCTGACTCATTCTGACCTCCAATCTGAGTGACGCGGTTGAACGCCTGTCTCACGTCTCGAGATCCCCGTGCCACCGCGGCGGCGCCGGGCCGGTCGTCATGGACTCTGAGCGGCGATCCCTCCTTTCCAGCTCTGCGGGCTTCGTCCCGTGCGTGCTCATCGCCCGGAAACACTACAGCCACGCGGCGTGCGGCACCATCTGGTCAATTCTCTAAAGAGGACGGGAGAGATCAGGGAAGGGGGGGGAGGAAATTATCGGCCGACGCTGGGGGTTTGACCCCACGACGGCCCCGGGGTGCGCCGCACGGGGCGCGCCCCGGGGTCGGGCGGTGCTCAAATCCGCGGCAGGAGAACGCTCGCCGCGCCGCTCGAGGTCGCGGGCTGTCCGTCGCAGTTCTTGTGGAGCTGGATGTTGCCGCCGTCGAGATCGCCGCAGCGCGGCTCGTTCGGATCGCAAGTCTTTGCCGAGCTGCTGTCATCGGCGAAATACGCCTCGCTTCCGTCGGCGCCGAACACCATGATGCGGAAGCGGTCGTCACGGCCGGGCTCGCCGTAATCGCAGACCTCCACGTGATAGCGGAACCCCGGCGTGCCGTTCATCTCGGCGTCGCCCTCGAACATCCGGCAGAGGCTCTGCGGGTCGCCGAGCCGGAAATAGGTGTCCACGTTCACGCCCTTGATGTGGGTCCCGTCATTGTGATCGACGAAGTTGACGTGGCCGAGCAACGCGCCGTCGACGGTCCGGAACCCGGCGTTGAAGCCGAAATTGACCCTCTGGGGAGGGCCGCCCTCGAAGCGCGGCTCGAACCACCCGCCGCCGGTGACGAAGTCTCTGCACTCGGGCTGCGACCAGACGTACAGGGCGCGGGGTCTCGACAGCCCGCCCCGGCCGCGCAGGACCGCCGGAGTCGCCTGCTTGTCCAGCGCGCTCCGGGCGCTGGCGAGGAGGACCTGGTCGCCGGTCAGGAGGACAAGCCGGAGGGCGTTGACCGTGAGTGTCGGGACGCCGCCCTGCGAGGACGTGAGCTGCTCGTTGATGAAGAGGGTCGCGATCCCCGGAAGATCGATTCTCTGATTCGGCCGGCCGCTGATCGTCACCGCCTGGTGCCCGAACATCAGGTCCTTGATCTCCGAGACACCGCTGTATCTGCCCGGTCCCTGAGTGTCGAACACATCCGCCTGGGCCCGCACGAACGACGCAGACAGCTCGGCCGGCTGGCCCTGCAGGACGATCACATCGGCGAGAGAGGCCGAGCTGGTGGCGTGACCGGTTTCCAGGCTCGTGCTGGCGGTCAGCACGTCAGCCCTCAGCACCCCCGGGACGGCGGCCTCGATCAGGTCGGCGCCCAAGGAGTCCGGAGCGACCGGGTCCCCGGTGTCCGCCAGGAAGGTGGCGGCCACGCCGAGGAGCGGCACGTTCACCAGGGCGCTGCAGGCGTGGCTCCCGGTGCTCCCCGCCCGCGCCGGCGTCGTCCAGGCCAGCCCCGCTGTCAGCAGTAAGCCCATCCATAGGCTCCATTGAGCCGTCGATCGAATGTCTCTGGTCATGAATTCCTCCGTCAAAGCGTCTCGGGATGTTGTCGATCGATAGTCCGTGTCGATGAGTGCGTCGGTGCGGGCCCATTCGATTTCAGGACATGCGTCCCTCCTTGCCGGAAGCCCGATCAGCGCCTGATCAGGACATCCCTGATGGTCGTCGTCGGCGTTCCGGTCCGGGGGAACTTACGGTGGAAGCTTGGCGCAAGCCACCGGTTGAACCCCGCAGCGCAAGGGGAAATTTTCCAGCAAGGCCGGCTCGGTGAAACCCGGACGCGGGGGCGTGCGAGAGGCGCGCGATCCGATGCGGCCGCGCCCTCCGTCCGCTTCACCGTTCGCGCCGGGGACGGTGGCCGCGCGGAGGCTGGCGCCGTCTCGGTCGATTCACGCAGGCGTCGTCAGGGATTTCCCCCGTCCATTTGCGGGGTTCACAGGTCGGTTTGGTTCTCCAGGTGGCGTATCTTTTTTGGCGATGGATGACGCATTCCCTTCCATCGCGGTCGACGTACCACCGCGTCGCGAGGCGGTTGATGCGCAGGGTCCCAAGCAGCCCCGGATGGACCGTTCTCGTCTGCCTCATCCCCGTCCTGATCCTCGCCACCAGCGTCGCCTTCCGTCACCGCCCCGGCGCCGTTCGGTCAGGCGCGGCCCCGGCCGCGGCCCTGCTCCCCGATCCCGGCGGCTTCCTGGAGACGGCGACCACCGGGCTGGTCAGGCCCCGTCCGTCCGCTCTGCAGATCCAGGCGCTTCTGCCCCGGCGCGGGGCGTTCACTTTTCCTCCGCCCTACAACACGACCGCCGCGCGCATCACCAACGCCGACGATTGTGGCGGCGGCGATTGCGTGGACCCGGTCGGCTACTCTTACTGGCGCAACATCAACAATCACGCAGGTCAGAACGAGATGCTCATCCTCCTGGGCCTCGACCGGGCCCGCGGCGGACCGGGACCGTCGCTCTTCAAATACGACAAGACCACCGACCAGATCTCCAGCCTCGGGCCCCTGTTCGACCCGTCTTCCAGCCTGAGCTGGCGCAGCGGCGAAGGCTGGTACTGGAGCGCCACGCAGCCGACCCGGATCTATCTCGACAACGGCCCGCAGATGCTGCGCTACGACGTGATGACACGGCAGTTTCAGACGGTGTTCGACGTCCGGTCCCAGTTCGGTCAGGACAAGATCATCCGGCAGATGCATTCCAACGACGACGACACGGTGCACTCCGCCACCCTCGCGGCCCTGCCGAACTATGACATGCTGGGCTGCGTCGTCTATCACGAGGACACCGGGCGGTTCCAGTACTTCCCGAAGATCGGTGTCTTCAACGAGTGCCACGTGGACAAGAGCGGCCGCTGGCTGATGAGCCTCGAGGACGTGGACCACAAGTACGACCTGGAGATGCGCATCTTCGATCTCCGGACGGAGACCGAGAGGCTGGTCTGGGATCAGGCCGGGGCGGTGGGCCACGCCGACATGGGGTACGGCTACGTGGTCGGCGCGGACAACTGGAACATCTCTCCCAACGCAGTCCTGTTGTGGGATTTCTCCAAGGATCCGCTGTCGGGGCTCCTGGTGTCGCACAACACCGACTGGTCGGCGCCGGCGCCCAACCACATCGCTCACGGCAACGCGCGGCCGGACGTGGCGCCCTACCTGCAGTACGCCTGTGGCAGCGGCGCCTCGCGCACCGACGCGGTCTGGGCCAACGAGATCATCTGCTTTCGCCTCGACGGCTCGCTCGATGTTTTGGTGGTCGCCCCCGTCCTGACCAACCTCGACGCTGCCGGGGGCGGCAGCGACTATGCGAAGATGCCGAAGGGAAACCTCGACGTGACGGGGCACTACTTCGTCTGGACCAGCAACGCGGGCGGCAACCGTCTGGACGCCTTCATCGTCAAGGTGCCTGCGAGCCTCCTGCTCCCCCTCCACACGGGGGCCGTCCCTCCGAGCCTCTCGGTGACGGACTCGCCCGATCCGGCCCCGGCAGGCGGATCGATCACTTACACGTTGAGCTATCTGAACCACGGCGGCACCGATCTCACGGGAGCCGTGATCCGGGACAGGGTGCCGCCCGACACGAGCTTCGTGTCGGCGACTTCGGGAGGCGCCCTGTCGAACGGAGTGGTCGCCTGGACAGTCGGGACGGTCCCCGCCGGGGGGTCCGGCTCCGTCCAGATGACGGTCCATCTGACGGCCAGCCCTTCGGCCGGTGCGGTGATCATCAACGGGAGCAGCGCCATCGACAGCAACGAGACGGCGATCACCACCGGCACGCCGGCCATGACCACGGTGGTCGCCGCCGCCGCGCCGACCATCACGACGGTGGTCGAGACGGGCACGAACTCGATCTACGTCCTGCAGGGAGGGAGGTGGACGATCCGTGTGGATGGCGCGAACTTCCAGAACGGAGCGGTCGCCGACCTCGGTCCGGACATCTCCACAGGCCCGGTGTCGCTCGACGGGTCGGGCCGGCTGACGGTCCCGATCACGGTATCGTCCACGGCGAGCCTGGGGCCGAGGGTCGTGACGGTGCTCAACCTGGACGGACTCTCGGGCAGCCGGCCAGCGGCGCTCGCCGTGGTCAAGACCGCCGACATCAACCGGGATTGCCGGATCGATGGCGCGGATCTCAACCTGCTGGCGCGGGCCTGGAACATCGCCGCCGCGGAGCCCGGCTTCCTCGCCGCCGCCGACCTCGACGGCGACGACTACGTCGGGCCGCTCGAGGTCGGCGGCGGCGAGGA
>DAISWT010000003.1:0-20759 GCA_036826235.1 Acidobacteriota bacterium
CCGGGCGGGACAGGACTGAGACTTAGGACAGATTCCTGACCGGGATTCGCGAGCGCCATGCAGGCGGCCTGCTCAGCGCGGGCCAAAGATGAATCCACGCTGGCGCGCCGCCTCGTACAGAAGAGCGGCCGCGGCGGCGTGCACGTTCAGCGAAGTCACGCCGGGTGCCATGGGAATGCGCACACGGCGCTCCGCCCTCTCGAGGAGCTGGCGGGGCAGGCCGGCCCCTTCGTTCCCGAGCATCAACGCGCTGGGCCGGACGAGGTCGATGGCGTCGGGTGACTCCGTCCCGGCGGGGTCGGCCGCCACGAGCTGGTAGCCCGTGCCCCGCAGGGCCTCGAGAAAACGTGCCGCCGGTGTGGTCACGACCGGCAGACTGAAGAGCGTCCCCATCGCGGCCCGCACTGCGCGGCTCCCGAACGGGTCGGCGCATCCCTCCAGGGCGATGAATCCCGAGACGCCCAGAGCCCGCGCGCTCCGGAGGATCGATCCGATGTTGCCGGGATCCTGCACACCGTGGGCCGCCAGGACCAGGGTGGGCGGCAGTTCGAGGATTCGCGCCAGGTCGTGTTCCGGACGCGCGGCGAGGAGAAGGACGCCTTGATCGCCGCACCCCTCGAGGACCGACTCGAGGACGCGGGTCGTGACCCGGAGCAGCGGCACCCCGAGATCACGCAGCTGCCGGAAGATGTCCCGGCCCTCGTCCGTTTCCAGAAGCCTCGGACCGACGAACGCCTGGTGAATCGGGGCACGGCTCGCGAGCGCCTCCTGGGCGATGTGCCGGCCCCAGGCGACGTACGTCTTCAACCGATCGCGCAGCGCCCTGTCGCGCTCCAGGGCGCGGGCCCGGCGGACCGATGCGTTCTGGGGGCTGTCGACCACCCGACGGTCTTCTTTCCGTACGGGACTCACGGGCCGACCCTCTCCGCGGTACGCCGCGCTCTTCGGTGGTGGGGATGGGCTATAGTCGGTGCCAGACTCCAGGAGACCCGAGGATCCCCGGCGTGCAGCAGGTCCAGCACATCGATCCCCACAGTCCCGACCCGGTGGTCATCGGCCGGGCCGCCGCCCTTCTGCGCGCCGGGAAGCTGGTCGCCTACCCGACGGAGACCTTCTACGGCCTCGCCGGCGACCCTCTCAACCCCGAGGCGGTGGAGTTGATCTTCGCGGCCAAGGGGCGACCGGACCGCCTGGCCCTGCCGCTGATCGCCGCCGACCGTCTGGCGGTGCGGAGCGCCGTCCGCGAGTTTTCCGGTGCGGCCGAGCGGCTTGCATCGGCCCTCTGGCCCGGGGCGCTGACCCTGGTGCTCCCGGCCTCCCCGGCCCTCTCCCCTCGGCTGCTCGGCGGGGGTCAAACGGTCGGCATCCGGATCTCGCCGCATGCGGTCGCGCTGGCGCTGGCCCGCGCCTTTGGGTCGGCGATCGTGGCGACCAGCGCCAACCGTTCGGGACAGCCAGCCCCGATGACCGCGCCCGAGGTGCGG
This sequence comes from Acidobacteriota bacterium, assembly GCA_036826235.1. Classification (GTDB taxonomy): domain Bacteria; phylum Acidobacteriota; class Polarisedimenticolia; order Gp22-AA2; family Gp22-AA2; genus Gp22-AA3. Next base: position 1,485 of record DAISWT010000003.1, read on the forward strand.
CTGGCTCTGGCTGAACACGTCTCGCTCGTCCTCGACGGCGGCCCGACCCGCGGCGGGCAGGCATCCACCGTCCTGGATCTCACCATCGATCCCCCCCGGCTGGTGCGTTCCGGCGCGGTTCCCGTCTCGGTCGTCGAGCGAGTCCTGGGCCGGCGGGTCACCTGATCACGGCGCTCACTTCGCAGGCCGGCCCCCGACGAAAGTGCCCAGGACCACGGGGTGGGAGGCGCCCGTCACCGTCGGCAGATTGCCGGGGAGAAAGTGGATCGCCTCGTTCGCCAGAAGCGCGAAGGCCACCGCTTCCTTGGCCGCCGCCGGCAGACCGTACTCGTCGCTCTCCTTGATCGAGAGTTCGGGGATCGCCGCCCGCAGCTGCTCCATCAGGTACTCGTTGCGCACCCCGCCGCCGGAGACGATCGCCTCCTCGTAGACGTTATGCGGCATCACGTAGCGCCGGCAGGCGAAGGCGATCGACTCGGCGGTGAATCGCGTCGCCGTGGCGATCAGGTCACGCGGCGGGCGGGCCGGATTGTCCTTGAGAATGCTCTCCAGGAAAGGCCTCCCGAACTCTTCCCGGCCGCAGGACTTGGGCGGCGGCAGGAGGAGATAAGGGTGATCAAGAAGTCGCGCCAGGAGATCGGCCGACGCCGTGCCACCGCGGGCGTAGCGCCCGCCGTGATCGAACGCCTCGCGTCCTCCGGTCATGCGGGAGACCAGGGCGTCGATCACCATGTTTCCCGGGCCTGTGTCGAATCCGGCGACCCTGTCCGGCCCGGCGCTCGCCGGGATGGCCGTCAGGCTCGCGACCCCTCCGATGTTGATCACCAGACGGCCGCGCGAGCGGTTGCGGAACAGAAGGAAATCGACGTACGACACCAGGGGCGAACCCTGCCCGCCCGCAGCCAGGTCCCGCGCCCGGAAATTCGCCACCGTGGCGATGCCCGTACGCTCGGCGATCACCGCCGGCTCCCCGAGCTGGAGGCTGGAGCGCAGCGGTATGCCGGTGATGGTGACGGGGTTCGGGAGGTGCTGGATCGTCTGGCCGTGCGATCCGACGAGGTCGACGGCGCGGGGATCGACGCCCGCGCTCTCCGCCACGTGCACGACGGCACGCGCAAACAACTCTCCCAGGAGCACGTTGAGCCGGCAGATCGAGGCGGCGTCGCCGCTGCCCGGCTCGGAGCAGCTCAAGATCAGGTCGCGCACCTTCGCCGAGTAAAGAAGCGTCTCCTGGCGCAGAAGGCGCCATGAGAGCGTGTCGCCGCAGCCACGCACTCGGACGAGGGCGGCATCGACGCCGTGGGCCGACGTCCCTGACATGACGCCGACAACGAGCTTTTCCGGCTTGGCCGCGAGCCCTCCGATCACGCTTTCTCCACGTTGGCAAAATGATGGATCGAGGGAAGTTAAGTCTTCCTGCCCGGTATGTGCCGGCCGATATTATCGAAATCGAACCGGGGGATCAACGTTGAAGGGTCGCGGTTCTTGCCCTATAATCTGCATGGGCCCGGCAGGGCGGTATCTCATTGACCCACTGGAGGATCTCCCGCTTGACATCGTTATCGACGGGCGCACGCGCGCATTCTCTGGCGGCGATCGCGGTCGGATTATCCGTCTTCTGCCTGCCTCTCCTGTTCGGCGCGGCGCCCTACGATCGGGTTGTCATCCTCGGTTTCGACGGGGCGGACGCCTCTCTGGTCGAGCGTTATCTCGCGGAGGGACGTCTTCCGAATCTGGCGAAACTGCGCGCCGATGGCTTCTACGCGCCGCTGCGCCCGACGAATCCGCCGCAGACACCGGTTTCATGGGCGTCGTTCACCACTGGACTGAACCCGGGAAGGACCGAGATCTTCGACTTCCTGCGCCGCACCGACGGCACCTATCTCCCCGAATTCGCCATGATCCGGGTGGGCCGCAAGTCGTTGCTGTTCGGCGCGAACAATGCTCCGGTGCTCGGCTCGATGGCGGGAGGGGGCGCGGGTCTGCTGCTCTTGGTCGGGACCCTGGCGCTGCGCCGGCGTCTGGTCGCGGGCCTGTTGTGGGCGCTGCTTGGGGCCGCCGCGGCCGGCGGGTCGGTGGCATTGGTGGCCGCGCGCTACCTGCCACGCGAGGTGCCGACCGCCTTCAATCCACGGAAGGGCGAGCCGTTCTGGGCGGCGGCGGCCGACTCGGGGCTGCGGGTTCGTGTGATGAATGTCCCGACCACGTTTCCGGCGGAGGAACACGACAACGAATGGATGCTGTCCGGCCTCGGCGTGCCGGACATGCGCGGCCGGATCGGCTCACCGTCGTATTACACCTCCGACCCGGCCCTCGCCCTCCGGGACAATCAGTTCAGCGTCGAAATCGTCCACCTCAAGTCCCGGCGCGGAAGGATCGAGACGAGCGTCGTCGGCCCGCTGAATCAGCCGTTCTACGATTACGCCCTCGAGGACGCCGCGCGCGGACTGGGAGGGGAGGCGCGGTCGCGGGCACGGGCCGAGACGGAGAAGAGACTGCAGGAGCGCGGCGTGCCCCGCCGTCTGGACGTGCCGATGCTGATCGAGGCCGACGACGAGAGCGCCACCATCGCCATCGCGGGGGTGCGGCAGACCCTGAAGCCCGGAGAATGGAGCCAGTGGTTTGTCGTGCCGATCACGGTGAACCCGGTGGTCGATCGACTGGCGGAGCTGAAGGGGATCATCCGTTTCAAGCTCCTGTCGCTGTCTCCCGACCTGAAGCTGTACGCCTCACCCTTGAACTTCCACCCGGAGTGCCAGCCGGTGCCGTTCACACATCCGCTCTCGTACGCGCGCGAGCTGGTCGGAGAGTTCGGCCTCTTCAAGACGCTCGGCTGGCCGATCGACACCTGGTCGCTGCCGTCTGGCCTGACGGACGAAAAGCATTTCCTCGAGGACATGGACGCGACCGTCGAGAAGCAGGAGGCGATGATGAAGCACTTTCTCGAGGCCGCACACGATCGCCTCTACGTGCAGGTGTTCGATTTCACCGACCGCGTCGGTCACATGCTCTGGCGTCTGCACGATCCGGGTCACCCGCTGTACGACGCCCGTCTCGCGTCGCTGTATGCCGGCGAGATCCCGAAGGCCTACGAGAGAATGGACCGGATCGTCGGAGAGGCGGAGAAGAGAATCGGACCGGGGACCGTCCTTCTCGTCTGCTCCGATCACGGCTTCGCGTCGTTCCGTCGCGGGATCAACTACAACACCTGGCTGGTCAAGAACGGCTATATGGCCCTCAGACAGGGGACATCCACCGGCGGCAAGACACTCGAGGATCTGTTCGACAAGGGGGAGCTCGGCGAGTTCTTCCGCTACGTCGACTGGTCGCGAACCAAGGCGTACGCGATGGGGCTCGGCAACATCTACATCAACCTCATGGGGCGGGAGCCACAGGGGAGCGTGGTGCCGGGTCGGGAATACGAGGAGGTGCGCACCGCGATCGTCCAGAGACTCGAGGCGCTGATCGACCCGGAGACGGGAGAGAAGCCGGTGCGACGGGTCTACCGCCGGGAGGAGATCTATGCCGGCTACGACCCCCGTCTCATTCCCGACCTGCGCGCGGCCAACAGCGAGCACTACCGCATCGGCTGGCAGACCGCCCTGGGGGAGGTGCCGCCGCAGGTGTTCGAGGACAATCTGAAGACCTGGAGCGGCGACCATTGCTCCAACGATCCGGATCTCGTGCCGGGGGTCCTGTTCAGCAGCGTCCGGCTGGCGCGCAGCAACCCAGGGATCGCCGATATCCACCCGACGGTCCTGGCCCTGCTCGGTGTCACGCCGGTTGGAGGAATTGATGGACGCTCGCTCGTTCCTTGAGCGGGGATGCTGTCGGCGCGCCGTCGCGACGGCGGTCGTTCTTCTGGTCTGGTGCGCCGCCGACGAGCGGGCCACCTCGGGCGCCGTTCCCGCCGCCGACCAGGCAAAACGGCGGGACGCCCGCCGACAGGAAGAGGCAGCGCGCCTCGAAAAAGTGCACCGTGATATCGCGGACCTCAAGGACCGCCTGGAGAGGACCGAGGCGAGCGCGGGTTCGGTCCTGGATGCCCTGGAAGAGCTCGATCTGAGAATGTCGCTCCTGCAGCGCGAGGCGGAATCGCTCAGAGGGGAGGCGCGCGTGACGGTTGAGCGGGAGGTGCAGACCCGCCTCGAGGCCCACGCCCTGGAGGGACGGCTGGCGGAAACCGAGAGTGATCTGCGGGGCTACCTGCGAGAGGCCTACAAGATCGGACCGGCGCGCTACCTGAAGGTGGTGGCCGCCGCGTCTTCTCCTTCGCAGGTGGCGGCCGGATACCGGGCCATCGAGGCCCTGAGCCTCACCGAGGAGCGCCGCATCGAATCGTTCCGGGCCGACCGCCGTCTCCTCGACGAGGTCCTGGCGGACCTGCAGGCGCAGGAGGGGGCGTTGTGGACCCTCCAGGCGCAGCTTCATGGAAAGGCCCGCGACCTTCATGTTGTGCGCGCCCGCAAGCAGTCCGTCCTGGCGGGCCTGCAGCGCGAGCAGACGTCGCAGAAGGAGCTCCTGACCGACCTGGTGCAGGTGGAACAGGAAGTTCAGACGCTCCTGAGCCGGTTGGCGCAACCGGGGCCGCTGGAGCCGGTCCCATCACTCGGCTTCGCCAGGTTCCGCGGCCTTCTCGAATGGCCGGCCCGCGGCCGTCTGGCGGTCCCATACGGAAACGTCCGTCATCCGCGCTTCTCGACCGAGGTGCCTCATCCCGGCGTCGATATCGCCGCCGCCCCGGGTCAAGACGTGCGGTCCGTGTTCGACGGCCGGGTCGTCTTCAGTGACTGGTTCAAGGGATACGGGCAGATGGTGGTCATCGACCACGGCGACGGCTATCTTTCGGTCTACGGCCACGTGGACGAGAGGCTGGTGACGGCCGGCCAGGACATCGGCAAAGGGGAACTCATCGCGCGATCGGGCGAGGACGGTTCCTTCGATCAGCCCGGCTTGTATTTTGAAATCCGTCATGACGGCAGACCCGAGGATCCGGCGCGCTGGTTGCGCGGCGCGCCGGGTGCCGTGGCCGGGCGCAAGCGGCCGGTGGCGCACGATCACCGGGAATCACGCAAGGCCCCCTGAGGGTGGGAGGTTCGATGAAGATTACGGCCGACAGGAAATTGATGCTGATCCTTTCCACGGCGCTCATCCTGTTCGCGGTGTCGGGCGCCATGATGGGGCGGGTCGTCGCGGTGGAGGGCACGTACAGCTATCTGAAGCTCTTCAACGAGGCCCTGTACCTCATCGTCCACAACTACGTGCAGCCGGTGCAGCTCGACGTGATCATGGATGGAGCCTACCGTGGGATGCTCGAGTCGCTTGATCCCGCCAATGAGTACCTCTCTCCCGTCAAGTACGACAAGGCCTACCGGGGCGAGAGCGCGGGGACGGCCGACGTGGGTCTGAACCTGTCGAAGAGGCGCGGCTACATCGTGGTGGTCTCCGTCGCACCGGGCTCGCCCGGCGCGGAGGCCGGTCTGGAAACCGGGGACGTCCTGGTCGTCATCGATGGCCGCTCGACGCGGCAGATGGGGGTGTGGGAGGCGTCCCAGGCGCTCCGCGGCAAGCCCGCCAGCAAGACGACCCTTAACATCAGTCCGATCGATTCCGTGGGGCGCAAGACGCTGACGCTGGTTCGCAAGGTGCTCCCGCCGCCCGCGCCCTCGGGCACGCTGGACGGGCCCGACACCGGCGTGGCGCGCGTCGGCGGGCTGCAGGAGGGGGACGCCAAGAAACTCGACCAGACGATCGCGGCGCTCAAGAAGAAAGGCGCGTCGCGCCTCCTGCTCGATCTCAGGGGCTGCGCCTCCGACGCGCTGGCGGAGGCGATTGGCGCCGCGAGCCTGTTCGTTGGCAACGGCACCATCGTGACCGTGACCGATCGGTTCGAGAGCGACCTGTCCTACAAGGCGGACGGGCGCCGCAACGCGTGGGACCGGCCCGTGGCCGTTCTGGTGGACGAGGGGACGGCGGGCGCCTGCGAGGTCCTGGCCGCCGCCCTGCGTGACGATCTGGGAGTACCGATTCTCGGACAGCGCACCTGGGGCGAGGGGGCGGTCCGCAAGCTCCTCCCGCTCCCACATGGTGACGGAGTGCTCCTGGCGACGGGAAAGTACCAGTCCCCGGCAGGGAAGGAGTGGCACGGCCAGGGGATCCAGCCCGATCTGACCATCGACGGCAAACTGACGGACCCTGACGATCCGCAGCAGAGGAAGGCGATCGAGTACCTGAAGGGCCTGTCCCTCCCCGCCAATCGCAAGGCCGCGTAGAGCTTTCCTGCGAGAGCCCGGTGTTCTGGACGATCCCCCGGAGGGGTTCTATATTGAAGCGCGGGCCCGCGGCCTGCCCCGGGGGGCGCGCGGGGCGGAGACTGTCCTGACGCTCGACCGCGCCGCCCACGCCGAGGCCGGTGACAGAGGGGCAGGCTGATGGTCATGCCGAAGACGATCGGACGCTACGAGATCCTCGAAGAGGTCGGCAGGGGATCGATGGGTGTCGTGTACAGGGCACGCGACCCGAGAATTGGCCGGACGGTCGCCCTCAAGACAATCGCCTTCTCGTTTCCGCTCGGCCCCGGCGAGGAAGACGAGTTTCTGCAGCGTTTTTATCACGAGGCGCAGGTCGCAGGCCGGCTCAATCACCCGAACATCGTCACGATCTATGACGTCGGTGAGAAGGGCGCCGGCGGCGACGCCTACATCGCCATGGAGTTCGTCACCGGAACGAACCTGCACGAGCTCCTGGCCGGTGGCGGCCGCCTGCCGCTGCTGCAGGTGGCCGACGTGATGGAGAAGCTGGCGCAGGCGCTGGACTTCGCGCATGAGAACGGCGTCGTGCACAGGGACATCAAGCCGGCCAACATCCTCCTGACCGAGAGCGGCCAGCCGAAGGTCCTCGATTTCGGGATCGCGCGCCTGGCGGCGGGCGGCCTCACGCGACCGGGCAAATTCTTCGGCACGCCCAACTACATGTCCCCCGAGCAGGTGGTCGGGGCCGAGATTGACGGGCGCACGGACCAGTTCTCGCTGGGCATCATCCTGTACCAGCTTCTTACCGGAGAGAAGCCGTTCGTCGGGGACAGCGTGACCGCCATTTCCTACCAGGTCGTGAACGTCGATCCGCCGCCTCCCTCGAAGCTCAATCCAGCGCTGCGGCCCCCATTCGATCGGATCATCAGGAAGACCCTGGCGAAGAACGCCTCCGACCGCTACGCGCGCTGCCAGGATCTCACGAACGACCTGAAAGCGGCCGTCACCGAATGGCGCGACTCGTCCGAGCAGTCGACGCCCCCAACCCTGGTCTCGCGCGACCAGGCCCGTGGCGATTCGGCCGAGACCGCGGCGGCCGGCGTCCGCGGCATCACCTTCCTCGCCCCGCGGCTGTCGCGGCTGTTCGGTTCGGGAGGGACGCCGCTCGGCCTCGGCTGGATCGCGTTCCTGGTCTGCCTGGTGCTGCTCGCTTCGGCGCCCTTCCTTCTTTATCGATCCCCGGGGGGCCGTGCCACGGGATCACAGCCGCTGGGCCTTCTGACGGCGCCCGCGGCGGGACCGCCAGCGGCGCCGCCCGCGACGGGGCTCGCCGGCCTCGCCGTTGCCCCCGGTCCGACCGTCGTCGACCCCGCGCAGGCCGGCCGTCTGAGACTGACGCTTGTGCACCGCTTTTCTTCCGGGCGGATTGAGGTGCGTCTGGACGGCGCGTCGCTTCTGGGCGAACGTCTCAAGGGTGGGAGCGGGAAGAGCCGTTTCGTCCGGACCCTGCCGGTCCCGCCCGGAAGCCACCGCGTCGAGGTCCGAGTGATCTCCGGCCACAATTTCGATGATGTCGAAGGGATCCAGGGAGACTTCCGGTCCAGGGAGCAGAAGAGTCTTCAGGTAACCGTCAGCACCATCGGCAAACGACTCAAGCTGAGATTCGAGACGCCGGAAGGGAGGACGTCGCACCGGTGAGCGCCGCCCGCCGTTCAGCCACACGGCTTCTGGTCTGGGCTCTCTGCGCCTCCGGGGCGGGATCACTTCTCGCGGGCGCCGAGCGGCCGGGAATGAGCACGGCGCGAAGGGAGGCCTACTATCACTACTCCCTTGCCCAGCAGATGATCATGGAGCGCGATTACCTGCATGCCCTGGAGCAGCTGGAAGACGCCATCTCGAGCGACTCCTCGCCGTCGCTTCTCCTCGAGGTCGCGCAGCTGAAATTCTCACTGAACGATCTGAGCGGCGCCGCTGACCTGGCGGAGAAGGCGGCGGCAGCGGACCCGGAGTTGGGAGCGGTCCACAAGCTGCTTGGAGATATTCACCTGAGCCGGGCGCGCGACGGGGGCGATGCCGAGGCGCAGATCGCGGCGGCAATCGACCAGTACCGCGTGGCCTTGCAGACGGACCCAGTGGACGAGGACTCGTGCCGGGCGCTGGCCGAGCTCTATTATCACACCGGGCGGATCAAGGAGGCCGGCGAGACGCTGCAGGCGTTCTCCCGAAAGAGGCCGCTCGATCCCCCGATGTCCCTTCTCCTGGGCAAGGTCTATGCCCGGACCGGCCGCACCGGCGACGCGGAGACGCTCCTGCGGCAGGTCGTCGCCCGACTCCCCGGAAACATCGAGGCGGCCGACGCCATGGGCGCCGTCCTTGAGTTCGAGAAGAAGTACGACGAGGCGATCGCCGTGTACATGCCGCTCCTGGAAGGCGAGACGGAGTCGTCCTACGTCAGGAACCGCATCGGCAGCCTCCACCTGCTGGCGGGCCGATACCAGGACGCGATCCAGAACTTCCAGCGCGCCCAGGAGATCGACCCGGCGGACGCCCGCAGCCTGTTGTCGCTGGCCCAGGCGTACCAGGAAGCCGGTGACATGGACGCTGCGATTCGGAGTTACGAGCGCCTGATCCAGAAGGAGCCGGGCAACCTCGAGGCACGGTTGCACCGCGCGCTCTTGTGGCAGAAAGAGGGCGACACGGCGGCGGCCCTCAAGTCGTATCGCGAGATCATCGACATGGCCAACGGTCGCGGTGCCGTGACCGATCGAGAGGCCGCGATTCTGGCTCTGACGTACTCGCAGATTGGCTTGGTCCAGATGGATGCACGCCAGTACGTCGAGGCGGCGAAATCGTTCACGCAGGCGCTCGATTCGGCCGGCGAGCCGGCCCCGGAGCTGTTCCTACTGCTCGGCCGCGCGGAGCTCGAAGGTGGAAAGCCCGATGAAGCCCGGCGCGTGCTCGCCGAGGCTACGCGCCGCTTCCCCGACGACCTCGACCTCAAGGTTTTCCAGGGCGAGATCCTGATCACTCAGGGCGACGAGACGGGTGCGCGTCGCTATTACAGCTCGCTCCTGAGCCGCGCCGGCGGTTCGGCCGAGGCGTACGCCCACGTCTCCGAGGCGCTCCTCCGCCAGAAGCGGTACGCCTCTGCCGATGCGATCCTGAAGGACGGGCTGCGCCGCCATCCGGAGGACGACACGCTGCTGTTCGCGCGTGGCGCGGCGATCGAAAGGCTGGGCCGGGTGATCGAGGCCGAGCGCTTGCTGGCGAAGGCGATCCAGGTCAACCCGAAGAACGCCATGGCGCTGAATTACCTGGGCTACATGCTCGCCGATCGCGGCGTGAAGCTGCAGGAGGCCGTGGCCTACATCCAGCGCGCCCTGGCCCTCGACCCGAAGAACGCCGCTTACCTGGACAGTCTGGGCTGGGCACAGTTCAGGATGTCGCGCGTCGACGAAGCAGAGAAGAACCTGCGCGCCGCCCTGCAGTATGAAGCCGACGACCCGGCGATCCTCGAGCACCTTGGAGATCTGCTGATGCGGACCGGACGGAAGGAGGAGGCTCTCGGCGCGTGGCAGAAGGCGCTGCAGCACGGACACGAGGAGCCCGATCGCGTGCGCAAGAAAATCCTCAAGGCCCAGTCGGCCGGCCGGGTAAACCCTTGAGGTCCCGCCGGACAAGGTCCTGGCGCGGCGGCGCTGTCGCGGTCGCCGGGGCCGCGGCGCTCTGCGTGGCGGGGATGGCGTGCGCAGGTGGCCGCTCCCTGGAGACGACGGCGACGCCGCCGTCTCCAGACTCCGTTCCCTCCGCGCGCGGCTACCGGGCCCTGTTGCGCGGCCAGTGGGAGGGGCGCGACGGCAAGGGGCGATTCCGGATGGCGGTCTCGATCGTGCCTCCCGATCGCCTGCGGCTCGAGTTCTTCGGCCCGGTGGGCGGGCCGCGGCTCGTGCTCGCCGCCGCGGCAGAGACCATGGTGGTGCTCAGGCCGGGCGACCGGTCCTTCGAACGCTCGAGCGCCACACCGTCAGCCCTCGACAGGCTTCTTGGAATGCCCGTCGGCGCCGCGGAATTCGTGGCGCTCCTGCAGGGGACTCCGATGTGCCCGCCGGGAACAGCGCGCGTCGATGTGAAGACCCGTCCTGCCGCGACCTTCGGGCGCACCGTGGCGTGGTACGAGGTGACCTGTCCTCCAGGAGACATCCGCTACGAAGCGCGCTGCGCCGAGCGCGGAGGCACCCTCCTGGGAGCGACCGTTCGCGAAGGGATCAGCGGTGCTATCATTCTCGAGGTCGAGTACGGCGACTACGAGAAGGGCCTGGGGCCCCGCTGGCCCCGGCAGATCCGCGTGCGGCTGCCCCGCCGGGGGGCCAGCGTGACGCTCGCCGCCGTGGAGGGACCGTGGTCCGCGGAAATTCCCGAAACAATCTTCACCCCGGAGATCCCAGAGGGCTTCCAGGAGAGGACGATCGAACCGACTCCGGACCGTCCGGGGCTATTCACGACCGAAGGCCCCCCGACGGACTGAAGGGCGTCGTCGTTGATGCGCCCGCCAAGATCAATCTGTACCTCAAGGTCTTGGGGAGGCGGCCGGACGGCTACCACCTGATCGAATCGGCGGTCCAGACGATCACCCTGTACGATACCCTGACCTTCGAGACGCAGCCGCAAGGCATCGACCTCGAAATCGACAATCCCGCTCTCTCCTCGGGGCCGGAGAACCTGGTCTGGCGAGCCGCGACCAGTCTTCCGCTTCCTGATCGGGGTCCCCGCGGAGCGCGCATCCGGCTTGCCAAAAGGATTCCGATCGGCGCCGGGCTTGGGGGCGGGAGCAGCGACGCAGCCGCGACGCTGGTCGGGATGCGGCGTCTCTGGGGTCTTGATCTGTCGGACCGGGATCTGCTGTCAATCGCGGCCTCGATCGGCTCCGACGTGCCTTTCTTCCTGACTGGTGGAACGGCCCTGCTGACCGGCACGGGGATCCAGGTGGAGACGCTGCCGGACCTCGCGGGGTACGACCTCCTGGTGGTCTTTCCCGGGGTCGAGATCCCCACAGCGGAGGTCTATGCCCGCACCGGCACGGCGTTGACATCTGCCTTGAAAATCAGTAGCATGGCACGCTTTTGTCCAACCTTGGCGGGCAACCTCGGCGAGGAGGTTGAGGCTTGGGTGCGCGTGGGGCATGATCTCGAATCACACGCGCGCAGTTTGTGTCCTGCCATCGGGGAGATCAGGCGCCGCCTGTTGGCCGACGGGGCGGCAGCGGCCGCCATGACGGGGAGCGGTTCAGCTGTCTTCGGGATCTTCAGAGGTACAGGCGTGATCCGGCGGGCGCTCGCCGAGGCGATGTCCGACGGGCACATGGTCCTGCGTTGTTCGCCGCTCAGCCGGCAGGAGCACCGGAGACGCGTGGGGTTCGACTGAAGAAACGCAGAATCGAAGGGAGGCGCCGGCCATGGAAATCACCGAGGTCCGGGTCTTTCCTGTCGACGAAGAAAAACTGAAGGCTTTCGTTTCCATCATCATTGACGACTGCTTCGTGGTCAGCGACATCAAGATCATCAACGGGAACAACGGGCTGTTCATCTCGATGCCCAGCAAGAAGCGGAAGAACGGCACGTTCCGGGACATTGCCCACCCCCTGAACAACGAGACGCGCAGAAAGATCGAGGACAAGGTGCTGGCCAGGTACAGGGAAGTCCTCGCACAGGGCGGCGCCGGAGCATCCGTCTCGGTCGGGGAGGCCGACGACAGTTCCGAAGGCGCGGCCGACCGCGAGCGGCCCACCACTCTCCACCCGGACGATTCCACACCTGCGTAGCACCGGCAGCCATCGGGAGCGGACCGTTGGGGCGTCGTCAAGTGGTAAGACACTGGACTTTGGATCCAGGACCGGAGGTTCGAATCCTCCCGCCCCAACCACCGAGCGACCGAGACGCCGGAGGGGGGGGCGCCAGGGGATGAGCGCAAACGGGATGGAGCAGATCAAAGTCTTCTCCGGAAGCGCCCACCCGGCCCTGGCACAGGAAATCTGCCGGGTGCTCGGCATCCCCGTCGGCAAGACTGAATGCCGACGGTTCGCCGATGGCGAGGCGTACTGCCAGATCCTGGAAAACGTGCGCGGTACAGATGTCTTCGTGATCCAGCCGACCTGTCCGCCCGCCGATCAGAACCTGATGGAGCTGCTGGTGATGCTGGACGCGTTCAAGAGATCGTCCGCGGCGCGGATCACGGCGGTCCTTCCGTACTACGGGTACGCGCGCCAGGACCGCAAGGACAAGCCGCGGGTGCCGATCTCGGCGAAGCTGGTCGCCGACCTGCTCACGGCCGCCGGCGCCGACCGGGTTCTCGCCATGGATCTTCATGCGCCGGCGATCCAGGGGTTCTTCAACATCCCGGTCGATCACCTGTTCGCGGCGCCGGTGATGATCGATCACGTCGAATCGCTCAAGCTGAAAAACGTGGTCATCGTCTCGCCCGACGCGGGTGGAGTCGAGCGGGCGCGGGCCTACGCCAAGCGCCTGGACGCCTCTCTCGCGATCATCGACAAGCGGAGGGGCGAGGGGAACGAGCCAAAAGTGATGCATGTCATCGGGGAGGTGGAGGGCCGAACGTGCCTGATTGTCGACGACATCGTGGACACGGCCGGCACGCTCGCTGGCACGGTGCAGGCGCTGAAGAATGAGGGCGCGCGGGCGATCTACGGATGCTTCACGCACGCCGTTCTGTCCGGACCGGCGGTGGAGCGGATCCGCGCCTCGGAGCTGTCGCAAACCGTCGTGACCAACAGCATTCCGATCGACGAGGAGAAGAGAAAGTCGGGTCGCATCACGGTTCTGTCGGTGGCCGGGCTGCTGGGAGAGGCGATCAAGCGAATTCACACGAACTCGTCAGTCAGCTCGCTGTTCGTGTAGCGGGCGGCGGGTGGGGCGACGGGACCTTCGGTTCCAGAGGGGTCCCGTTTTTTAAGCCGGAGCACGGAGCATGCCGCGCCCGGCTGCGGGGACAGGCTCGATGAAGGAACTCGTGATTGAGGTGAAGCCCCGGGAGGATCTGGGGAAGAACGCAGCCCGACGGCTGCGCCACCAGGGCCTGATCCCGGGGATCGTCTACGGCGCCAAGAAGGAGCCGGTTCCGGTGGTCGTCGATCCCAAGAAGCTCCTTGAGATCATCCGCTCTGAGTCCGGGGTCAATACCATCTTCCAGCTGGGTCTTTCGGACAAGGAGGCCCGGCGCCACGTGATGATCAAGGACTACCAGGTCGACCCCGTGAAGGGAAGCCTCCTGCATGCCGATTTCGTCCGCATCCAGATGGACGAGGTGATCGAGGTCGAGGTCCCGGTCCAGGTGATGGGGGAGGCCGCGGGGGTCAAGCTGGACGGCGGGATTCTGGAGCACGTCACACGGCAGGTGCGGGTGTCCTGTCTGCCGATCGACATTCCCGAGCACATCACCATCGACGTCACCCAGCTGAAAATCGGCGACGCGCTGCGGGTTTCCGATCTGCCGAAGAGCGACCGTTACCGGATGCTGACCGAGGCCGATCAGACGCTGGTGGTCGTGAGCCCGCCGGCCAAGGAAGAGGTCGTCGCACCGGTGGCGGAGGCCGCGCCCGCCGCGCCCGCCGAACCAGAGGTGATCAAGAAGGGCAAGGTCGCGGAGGAGGGAGCGGCCGAGGCCGAAGAGGCCGACGACGCCAAGAAGGCCGAGGCGGTGAAGAAGAAGGAGGCCAAGAAGCCGGAGGGGAAGAAGTAGGCCCTGCAGGAGAGCGGCTCGAATTGAAGGTCCTGGTAGGCCTCGGCAACCCGGAAGAGGAATACGCGGCGACGCGTCACAACATCGGGTATCTCGTCGCCGCGGAGGTCGTCAGGCGGCGGGGCCGGCCATACACCGAGCGCAAGGCACGCTCGCTGGTATGCCGTGTGAAGATCGGCGGGAGCGAGGCCCTGGTGGCTCGTCCGCTGCGCTCGATGAATCGCAGCGGCCAAGCCGTCGCTGCGCTTCTCGATCTGGCGCAGGCGGGGCCGGAGGATCTCCTGGTCGTCTGCGATGATCTGTATCTGGAGTTCGGGACCATCCGCCTGCGCCCGCGCGGGGGCCACGGGGGGCACAACGGGCTGCTGTCGATCATCGACACCCTGGGAACGCAGGCCTTCCCCCGGTTGCGGATTGGCGTGGGCCCGGTCGAGCCCGGCTTGGCGCACGCGGATTTCGTGTTGGGCGTGTTTCCGCGGCACCAGCGGAGACTGATTCCGGAGGTCGTGCAGCGTTCATCCGATTGCGCGGAATCGGCGCTATCGGAGGGGGTGGCGATGGCGATGAACCGCTTCAACAGGACGCCGGCGGATGGGGCCGGCGAAGACCCAGGCTAGACCGAGAGGAGTCGACCGAATGTTACAATACGAAACGGTGTTCATCGCCGACTCGACGTACACGGACGAGGAGATCGATGAACTCATCAAGGGGTACGATCAGATCATCACCTCCGCCAAGGGCAAGATGATCAAGGTGGAGAAATGGGGCAAGCGCCGGCTCGCCTATGCGATACGGCGGAACGAGGAAGGCGTTTATGTGCTGATGACGATCGAGTGCCCTCCGTCGCTGGTCAAGGAACTGGATCGACGTTACCGTATGAATGACCGGATCCTCCGGCACCTCGTGGTCCGCGTCGAGAACGAGGCCCAGCTGGGCCCGTCGCCGATGATGAAACCCAGGCCGGAGAGGGACGAGCTGCTGGCCGAGCCGCCGCTCGCGCCGTAAACGGCCATGGGAGACAGGATGGAGACCAGGGAGTCCGGCGGCCGCGGGCAGGATCGCGGCCGGAAGAAGCAGTACAAGAAGAAGTTTCTCTTCCGCAAGAAGAAGTTCTGCAAGTTCTGCGACGAGAAGATCAAGTTCATCGATTACAAGGACATCCGTCTGCTCCAGGCGTTCACCCCGGAGCGCGCGAAGATTTTTCCGCGGCGCATCTCCGGAACCTGCTCGAAGCACCAGCGCAAGCTGATGCAGGCGATCAAGAGGGCTCGCATCCTGGCCCTGCTTCCGTTCACCTCCGACTGAGGACGCGGCCGGTCGCAAAGGACACGCATGCAGATCGTTCTGAAGGAAGACATCGAGAAGCTGGGGCGGCGAGGGGAGGTCGTCAAAGTGGCCGACGGCTATGCCCGCAACTACCTGCTGCCTCTCGGAAAAGCGCTGCCGGCGACCCCCGGCAACCTGAAGGTCATCGACAGGGAGAAGCGCCGCTACGTCGCCCGTCTCGTCAAGGAGAAGGGGGACCACGAGACGCTGGCCAGGAGGATCCAGGCCCTGTCGCTGACCCTGGTGCGCAAGGTCGGAGAGAGCGACGTGCTGTACGGCTCGGTGACCTCCTCCGACATCGCGGAAGGTCTGGAGAAAGAAGGAATCGTCGTCGATAAGCGGCGCATTCAGCTGGTGGACCCGATCAAGAGCCTCGGGATCTACCAGGTCCCGATTCGCCTGCATCCCGAGGTGACGGCGGAGGTGAAGGTCTGGGTGGTCAAGGAGTAGCGCCATGAGCGACACCCTGGTGGAGCAGGCCGCCCCCGGTGCGCGCTCCATGTCCTCGCCGTTCGTGGCGTGCTTTTTGGCGTGGCTCCTGCCCGGTCTCGGTCACTTCTATCTCGGAAAGAAAGTCCGGGCCGCGATGTTCTTCGCGGTCGTCGTGCTCATGTTCGCGCTGGGCGTGGCTTCCGACGGCGCCGCCTCCCTGATCGAACAGCGGCAGCCGCTCACCATTCTGGCCACGTTCGACAATCTCGCCGCCGGCCCCATCGACCTGATCAGCCGGTATCTCACGTTCAGAAGCATCGTGTACGTCCTGCCGGGCGAGGAAGGCGACCCCCGGCGGGCCGAGCTGGTCGAGCGGCTGCGATCCAGGGTGCGCAGCGTAACCTACGAGTACGGCAACACCTTCCTGTTGACCGCCGGCCTGATGAACATCCTCCTGATTCTCGACGCCTTCGATATAGCGACCGGGCGCAAGGACTGACTCGAGGGTCGGACGATGATCCGCAGCCATTTCCTCAATCTTCTGGTCTTCTCGGCGCTGGTGGCCGTGTTCTTCGCGTTCCTGACGCAGAACGACCCCAAGGACCGGGTGCGCGTCATTCTGATCCTCGGGGGATCGATGGTCGTCCTGTCGCTCATCATCGCCTACGTGATGTATCCGTTCCCGTTACGCTGATGCCCTTCGTCCGGATGGCCCGCGCCCTGTGGATCTGGGGGCCTCTTCTCGCGTACGTCGTCCTCATCTTCTACCTGTCGAGCCTGTCGCAGATCCCCTGGGCCGCAGCCTATCCCGACTACATCGAGCACTCGACGGAGTACCTCGGGCTGGCCGTGCTCATGGCTCGCGCCCTGAACAACGGCCTGAACCGGTCCATTCCGAGGCGCACCCTGCTGTTGGCGTTTCTGCTTTGCCTGGGATACGCCATCAGCGACGAGATCCACCAGAAGTTCGTCCCGAACCGCTTCGCCGACGTCACCGACGTGATGAGCGACGCCGTCGGCGCGGGGGCGGGGCTGGCGGCGCTCCATCTCGGCCGCCGGCTTCTCGACAGGGGAAGCGTGGCGTGACGACGGAGCCTCCGGACAGGCGCGCGGCGGTGCTCTATTCCCGGGAGGACTGCTCCTTGTGCTTCACTCTGCGGAGGCTGGCGCGGCGGTCGGCGCGCCGCCACCGGATACGCCTGGTCGTTCTCGACGTCGATTCGGACGCCGCGCTGAGATCCCGCTACGGAGACAGGGTGCCGGTGCTCCTGCTGCCAGGGGGGATCTCGGTCGTCGGCCGCGCCGAAGCCCGGGCGGTGGATGACGCGTTCCGGGAGTCGGCCCGTCTGAGCCGCGACCGCGTGGCGGGGGAGGGGCAGGCCAAGCCCGGCGCCCCGGGCCGCCGCGGCGGGCTGGCGTGGATCCGACGAGCGCTGAGCCATGATTCGAACACGACGCCGAGCTGAGGCGGCGGAGCGCTGTCCGTGACGCGGATCGCTGTCATCCCCGGCGATGGAATCGGAATCGAGGTGACGGGTGAAGCCGTCGAGACGCTGCGCGCCGCCGCCCTGGCGAGCGGCCGCCCGCTTTACCTCGAGACGTTGCCGTACGGCGCCGATCACTTCCTGAAGACGGGAGAGACCCTTCCCGATGCCGCCCTCGACTCCCTGCGCTCCTATGATGCGATCCTGCTGGGCGCGCTGGGAGATCCCCGCGTCCCGGACAACCGGCACGCGGCCGATATCCTTCTCGGGATCCGCTTCAAGCTCGACCTGTACATCAACCAGCGGCCGGTCCGCCTCCTGGCCGATCACCTCACGCCGCTGAAGGGACGCACCACCCGCGACATCGACTTCGTGGTGTTCCGCGAGAACACGGAGGGTCTGTACGTCGGCATGGGAGGGATCTTCAAGAAGGGCACTCCGGACGAGATCGCGATCCAGGAGGACGTCAACACCCGCAAGGGAGTCGAGCGGATCATCCGGCACGCTTTCGAGCACGCACAGGCACACGGACGGCGGCGGGTGCTGATGTCGGACAAGAGCAACGCCCTGACCTACGGCCACGATCTCTGGCAGCGGGCGTTCCGGGACGTGGCGCGCGATTACAACGGAATCGAGGCCACCCACATGTACGTCGACGCCCTCGCGATGCAGATGGTGAAGGACCCCGCGCAGTTCGAGGTGATCGTGACCTGCAACATGTTCGGGGACATCCTCAGCGATCTCGGCGCGCAGATCCAGGGCGGGCTGGGGCTGGCAGCGAGCGGCAATCTGCACCCGGGGAAGACCGGACTCTTCGAGCCCGTGCACGGCTCCGCGCCCAAGCATGCCGGCAAGAATGTCGCTAATCCGATGGGCGCGGTCCTGTCGGCCGTCATGATGCTGGAGGAGATCGGGCGGGCCGACGAGGCGCGTCTCGTGGAGAACGCGGTCGTCGGCTGCATCCGCGAGGGGCTCACCACACGTGACATGGGGGGCGGCCTGGGGACGCGTGAGGTGGGTGAGGAGATCCGGCGCCGCGTCCGCGCCTAGGAGTCTGCCCGAGTCATGGCATGGGCCGCGTTCGTGGCGCCGCGGGGTCGGCCGCGAGGCGCCGCGACGACCGCGATGTGAGTCATCGCGGAGGAGCGGCAACGACGCGGACGGCCCCGCGCCGCCACGAACCCCTTGGGCACATGGGGATTGCGGCCCCATGCTTCGTTGCTCGTCGTCAACGATGCGACCAACATCGTTTCCTCCTCGCGCCTCGCCTGGGACTCGCAAGCCCCATGTGCGCGACCCATGCGATTACTCGGACAGACTCCTAGGATCCCGGCTGCCGCGGCTCGGCGCTCGGGCTCCCCGAGCCGGCGGTTTCGGGCTTCTGCCGGGAAACCTTCAGCGCGAGGATCCGGCCCTCACTGCGCCCGTACCCGACCGCGATCTGGTTGTCGATCCAGAGCGGGGAGGTCGTGAACCACTCTCCCGGAGCCTCCAGCGCGTAGCGGCCGACCATCTCGAGCTTCGGGAGAGCGAGACCCACCACGCTGGCCTCCGTGAACGGGACTACCATGAGATGGTCTTCCGTCATGAGCGGGTCGGAGTCCAGGCGGTGACCGAGGCGAACGCGCGTGAGCTGGTGGCCGTTCCTCCCGTTCAGGACGTAGATGTCATTGTCGTAGCACAGAACGTAGAGATAGGGCCTGCGCGCGATCGGCCGGGCGGTGCTGACAGCGCCGAGCCGCGCGCGCCATCTCTGCCGGCCGCTCCTGAAGCGCAGGCAGCGAATCGTGCGGTCGGCCGCAGCGAAGTACACCCGTCCGTCGTGAAAGACGGGGGGTGAGGTGACGGCGGGGCCCACCGCATGCTTCCAGCGCGTCTCGAGGGTGCTGTCGTCGAGAGCCATGACGAAGCCGTGGTCCGTGCCGACCAGGAGGGAGCCCGGCGCGGCCTCCGGGGCGGTCGAAGGACGTCCGGGAAGCGACTGGCGGGCCGCGATCGATGCGTACGGGGCGGCAGCCCGCGTCGGCGGA
>DAISWT010000003.1:20769-27342 GCA_036826235.1 Acidobacteriota bacterium
GCTAACGGTCTAGGAGCTAAATAATGGACCAACTCACGAACACCCACGCCGATGACCCGGATCGGCACGGCCGTCGTCTCGGGAAGATCGATCGACCACGCCGGCTGGCCGTCAAGGCCCTGGAGCGCCTCCAGCCGTCCGCGGGCGCTCGCCTGGAACACCAGGGTCCCGTCCGTCGCGGGGCCGACGGTGACGGCCTCCGCCAGACTCGCCCTCCAGCGGATCTCTCCCGTGGACGGAACAATGGCCACCACGTCCCCGTCGCGGCTCGCTGCGACAATGGACCCGGCGCACAGGACCGGATCGCCCGCCAGGGGCGCCTTGAACCCGTTCCAAGTCCAGGACGGCTGGAACACGAGCGACGGCGGCTTGTGGTCCTCGTCGACCTCAGGATTCCATTCGACCGGCTGGGTGTGGAAGACTGTCCGCTGGGGGCGCACCGCCCGGGCCGCCTCGGGCAGTGACGCCAGGACGAGAATCACCGCCAGCGGCATGAGGCGCGCCATCGGCCAGGAACGCGACCGCCCTCCCTGCTTCACCCGGCCATTATAGACCCCGCGCGCCGGTGACCTTCATCGCGGTCGCCGCTTTCGCTGGCGTCGTCCCGCACGATGGTCCCGAGAGACGATGGGGCGAGCGGGGTTCCGAGGAGGGACCCCGTCGGCGGCCTACCGCGCCGGTCGGGGGGTGTGCTATTCTGCACCGCTCTACGCAACGGACCGCATCACATGCGACCACACATCGGGCACCGGCAGGCACTCGGACCATGATCGAGGCTCAGAAAGGCACGCGCGACATCCTGCCGGCTGAGATCGGGCGCTGGCATTTCGTCGAGGACCGGGCGCGCGCCACGTTCGAGCGCTACGGTTTCCGCGAGATCCGCACGCCGATCTTCGAAAGCACCGAGCTGTTCACGCGCGGTATCGGTGAGGGATCCGACATCGTGGCCAAGGAAATGTACACCTTCCTGGACCGCAAGGGCAGGTCGCTGACGCTGCGTCCGGAGAATACCGCCCCCGTGGCGCGCGCCTACATCGAGCACGGGATGCACCGGGGCTCAGGCCTGCAGCGGCTTTATTACATCGGCCCGATGTTCCGGTACGAGCGTCCGCAGAAAGGCCGCATGCGCCAGTTCCACCAGATCGGCGTCGAGGTCTTCGGGAGCGAGCACCCGGCGGTGGACGCGGAGAGTCTCGAGATGCTCATGACCTTCGTCCAAGGTCTCGGCATCGAGGGCGCCGGGCTCGTCCTCAACTCCGTGGGAGACCCGGAGTGCCGGCCCGCCTACCGCAAGGCCCTGCAGACCTACCTCGAGCCGCTCAGGGACTCGATGTGCGACGACTGCCGCAGGCGCATGACGGACAATCCCCTGCGCTGCTTCGACTGCAAGGTTCCTGCCGACCGCGAGATCATGTCGAAGGCTCCTGCGATCACCGACTCTCTGTGCGCCGCGTGCCGCGACCATTTCGACAAGGTCCTCGCTCTGCTGCGGAAGCTCGAGATCGGTCACAGGATCGATCCGCGCATGGTGCGCGGTCTGGACTACTACCGACGCACCTCGTTCGAAGTGACCCTGCCGGGCCTGGGCGCGCAGAACGCGCTTCTGGGCGGCGGGCGGTACGACGGGCTGATCCACGAGCTGGGAGGCCCCGAGGTGCCGGGGTTCGGCTTCGCGGTCGGGGAGGAACGGCTGGTGATGTCGCTGCCCGAGGGCGCGGCGGTGCCGGCGGACGCGCCGGAGATCGTCGTGGTGACGCTTGGGGAGGAAAGCGTGGCCCGCGCTCTCGGCGTGGCGCGGTCGCTCCGGCGCGCCGGTCGCAGCGTGGTGTTCGACCCGCAACCGGGCAGGAGCCTGAAGGCCCAGATGCGCCGCGCTGGCGACCTGCAGGCGCGCTTCGTGCTGATCCTCGGCGAGAGCGAGGTCCGGGAGGGGGCGGTGACCATCAAGAACATGTCCGACGGCACGCAGGAGCGGATCGACGCGGAACGCGTCGAGGCGAAATTGCGCGAGATGGCGGGTGCCTGAGACACCGAAGTTCTTCCAGAGGACGGCCACCTGTGGCGAGCTCCGGGCCGGCGACGCCGGACGCGAGGTGGTGCTGCTGGGCTGGGTCGACAGCGTCCGGGACCACGGCGGTCTGCTGTTCGCGGACCTGCGCGATCGCTACGGTGTGACCCAGGCGGTCTTCAATCCCGAGCAGGCGTCCGAGGCGTTCGCGGCGGCGAAGACGGTCCGGCCGGAATATGTGGTCGCCGCCAGGGGCCGGGTCGTGCGGCGCGCCGATGGCAACGTCAATCCGGGCCTCCCGACCGGGGAGGTCGAAGTCCAGGCCTCGCACCTCGAGGTCCTGAATACTTCGGACGCCCTGCCTTTCCCGCTGGGCGACGAGGCGAGCGTCGCGGAGGAGGTGCGGCTGCGCCATCGTTACCTGGATCTGCGCCGCCCGCGGCTGCAGCGTATCATCGAGACGAGGCACAGGGTCCTGCTTGCCGTGCGCCGCTACTTCGACGCGCGCGGATTCCTGGAGATCGAGACGCCGATCCTGACGCGCAGCACCCCCGAGGGTTCGCGCGAGTACCTGGTCCCGGCGCGGGTGAGCCCGGGACACTTCTACTCCCTGCCCCAGTCGCCGCAGATTTACAAGCAGCTCCTGATGGTCGCAGGGTACGACCGGTACTTCCAGATCGCCAAGTGCTTCCGGGACGAGGATTCGCGGGCCGACCGGCAGCCCGAGTTCACGCAGATCGATGTCGAGTTGTCGTTTCCCGAGCCCGAGGCCCTGTTCGCTCTGATGGAAGGGGTCATGGAGGAGATCTTCCGGGCGGCGGGGCTGGTGATCCAGGGGCCCTACCCGCGCCTGCCGTTTCGCCAGGCCATGGATCGTTTCGGCAGCGACAAGCCGGACGTGCGCTTCGGCCTGGAGATGCGGGACTTGACAGGATCGCTGGAGAGCAGCCCTTTCCGGGTCTTCTCCGAAGCGTCGAAACGGGGCGACGTGATCAAGGCGATCCTGCTTCCCGGCGGGGGCGCCTGGTCGCGGCAGAAGATCGACAACCTGGTCGACGCCGCCCGGGCGCTGGGGTCCAAGGGCCTCATCTGGATCAAGGCGTCGGGCGGGACCATCCAGTCCTCCATCCTCAAGCATCTCACCGAGGACGGTTGCCGCGCCGTCCTGCGGGAGATGGACTCGACGGGCGACGATCTCGCGCTTCTGGTCGCGGATTCATGGAAAGCCGCCTGCACAGTCCTCGGAGCGCTGCGCCTGCAAATCGGCCGGGCGGAGAAACTGATCGACGAGACACGGCACGCGCTGCTGTGGGTCCACGAGTTCCCCCTGTTCGAGTACAGCGCCGAGGAGGGCAGGCTGGTCTCCTGCCACCATCCGTTCACCTCGCCGCGTCCCGAGGATATCCCGCTGCTCGACGGCGACCCCGCGCGGGCGCGGGCGCTGGCCTACGACATGGTCCTGGACGGCACGGAGATCGGCGGCGGGAGCATCCGCATCCACCGCAGCGACCTGCAGGCCAGGGTCTTCCAGGTGCTGGGGATCGGCCGCGAGGAGGCCGAGTCCAAATTCGGCTTCCTGCTCACGGCGCTGCGCATGGGCGCGCCGCCGCACGGCGGTATCGCCCTCGGGGTCGACCGGACCATTGCCCTCCTGACGGGCAGTTCGTCGATCCGTGACGTCATCGCCTTCCCTAAGACGACCAGCGGCATCGACCTGATGAGCGGCGCCCCTTCGAAGGTCAGCGACCGGCAGCTCAAGGAGCTGTCGATCCGCATCGAACTGCCGCCCGATCAGCGTCCCTCATCCAAATAACGCCTTGCAAACAAGAGACTTACACTACGAACCGACGGGCGATTCCATTGACAAGGCCCTGAGCGGGTGTTAACTTACGGCCATGGCTTTCGGCCACATCAACCGCTGAGGGGCACACCCAGCCGGATGCGCAAAGTCGCACTTCCTGAAGAAGTCCTGATCGACGTCTTCGGCCACCATGACGAAAACCTCAGGGCGATCGAGAAGGATGTGGGCGTGCGGGTATCGGCGCGCGGGACGGAGGTCACCGTGCAGGGCGACCCCGAGAAGGAAGCGCTGGCGGCGAACCTGATCGAGCAGCTCGTGACCGTCGTGCGCGGAGGCTACGCGCTCAAGAAGGGAGACGTGGAGATCGCCGCGCGGCTTCTGCGGGACAACCGCCAGGCGGTGCTTCACGAGTTCTTCGCGGCCGGGCGGCTGCGCGCCACCAACGGCCGGTACGTGACCCCGAAGAGCATCAACCAGCGACTCTACCTCGACGCCATCCGCGACAGCGACCTGGTCTTTTCCATCGGACCGGCGGGAACCGGGAAGACCTATCTGGCGGTCGCGGCGGCGGTCAGCCACCTCTCGGAGAAGAAGGTCGATCGGATCATCCTCTGCCGCCCCGCGGTCGAGGCCGGGGAAAAGCTCGGCTTCCTGCCCGGCGACATGGCGGAGAAGGTCGATCCCTATTTCCGTCCCCTGTACGATGCGTTGTACCACCTGCTCGACCGGGAGCGGGCGAACTCCCAGCTGGAGCGCGGGGCGATCGAGATCGCGCCCCTGGCGTTCATGCGCGGCCGCACGCTGAACAATTCGTTCGTCATCCTGGACGAGGCCCAGAACACCACGTCCGAGCAGATGAAAATGTTCCTGACCCGCCTCGGCAACAACTCGAAGGCGGTGATCACGGGCGACGTGACCCAAGTCGATCTGCCGCCGGGACGGACATCGGGATTGATCGAGGCGCAATCGGTCGTGGCCTCGGTGTCCGGCATACGCTTCGTCTACTTCGACGAGTCGGACGTGGTCCGGCACCCCCTGGTGCAGAGCATCATCAAGGCGTACGCCGAGTATCGCAACGGGCGCGCCTCGGCGGAAGCCGGCACCGATCACCGGCGGCACCGGACCGGCAAGGCGGACCGCCAGGCCCGGCGGCCCTCGGTGGACCCGGCCGAGCGGGAGTGACGCAGTCGCATGCCGGCAACCTCATCCGGAAGGCCCGTCGATCGCGGCGCCCGTCACAGAGGACGTCTCGCGGCGCTGCGGGCCCGAGTCCACGATGCGGTGGAACGGCTCTTCGCCTCGAGAGCGCCCTGGATTCTTCTGTTCTTCCTGGCCCTGATGCCGCTCGCGCTGGGTCCCCGTCTGGCGCCGGAGCCGCCCGCGTGGCCGGCGGGCTCGATCGCCCCGGGCGACGTCGTCGCCGCGGAGACCCGGGAGTTCGCGGATGAGGCCGCGACGCGGGAAGCGCGCGACACCGCGCGCCAGTCGGTTCGCCCGATCTACGACTTCGACAGCCGGGCCCTCGAGGACGCGGCCGCCTCGCTGCGCGGCACCATCGAGTCGTGGCGCGCTGCGCGCGTTCCCGCGCAGCAGGGCCGGGCCCTGGCCCGGGACGAGGGCGCGTTCTCGCCAGCGCTGCCGCGGGAACGACGCGCCGCCTCGTTCCTGGCGGGCGTGGATTTCGACCCGGCCGTGATCAATCGTCTGCTGCGGGCCCTGCAGAGCGCCCACCACCACCGGATCGTCGGCAGCAGAGCGTTGCTCCCGGGCGTCGGCCGTGTGACGCTCCGCGATCCCCGCGCCGGGCGTGAATGGGACGAAGAGGCGCCGGCGTCGGCGCTGTCGCTGGACGAAGCGCGGTTGCTGGCCCAGCGCGCGCTGCGGGAGGCGGGCGCCACGCCTGCGGAGGCCGCGGCGCTCGGGAGTTTTCTGCAGGACCACGTCGCCCCCAGCCTGGTGTTCGACGGGGCGCTGACGGAGAGCAGGCGCCAGGAGGCGGCGGCGCGCATCGACCCGCTGATGGTCCGCATCCCGAAGGGTAAGGTCCTGGTGCGCCGCGGAGAATCGGTCGGCCCGGACACCGCTCGGGTGCTCTCCGGCTACCTGCAGGCCGGCTCTTCGTGGTACAGCGTCCAGGGGATCCTCGGGAGCGTGCTGTTCATGGCCCTTCCCCTGTTCCTCATGTCACGCTACGTCGCCCTCCACCAGCGAGCCCAGCGCAGGGAGCACCACCTTTTTTCGCTGATGGTGCTGGTGACGGTGATCGCCCTGGTGATTGATCGCGGATTCCTATGGTTGTTCGACCACGTCGTCGATTCTTTGAACGTCGAGCCGTACGCCAATCCGGCTTTCTATCGCTTCATGGTCCCCGTCGCCGCCGGCGCGATGCTGATGACACTCCTGGCGGGACCGCGCGCCGGCATGGCGTACACCCTGTTCCACGTGCCCCTGTTCGGGACGATGGTCCGCTGGGACGTGCCGCTCCTGGTTTTCTGCGTGATCAGCAACCTGACCTCGATTTTCTGCGTCACGGGATACCGGAAGCGCACGGCGCTGATCAAGGCGGGGCTGGTTCTCGGCGGCGTCAACGGCGCCGCCGTGCTCGCCCTTCGGGGCCTGCCGGGCCAGGCGGCCCCGGCCGCGGACGTGATCTTCCAGATAGCCTGCGGGTTCGGGGGCGGCGTGCTGGTGGCGGTGCTCGCCTCGTTTCTTCTGCCGCTCCTGGAATCGATGTTCAACATCCTGACCGACGTGCGTCTCCTGG
>DAISWT010000004.1:0-8670 GCA_036826235.1 Acidobacteriota bacterium
GCTCGGCGATCTTGTCGAGGTGCACCTCGAGGGCGAAGCGGGGCTGCGGGGTGCCGTGACCGCGCTTGGGGCCGCAGGGCGGCTTGTTGGTGAAGCAGCGCAGACCGTCGAATTTGTAGTTCTCGACCGGATACGTCACGGTCTGGAGCGCGCCGGTGTAATACGTGCTGGCGACGCCGTACGAGCCGTAGCCGCCGCCGTCGAGATAGCTCTTGAAGTGCATGGCCTTGATCGCCCCGTCCCGGGTCACGCCGGTCTTGATCTGCATCAGCACCGGGTGGCGGCCCCGATGGCAGTAGAAGACCTCCTCGCGCGTCAGGGTGACCTTCACGGGTCGTCCGGTCAGAAGCGACAGTTTGGCCACGACGATCTCATGGTTGAACGGGTCGCTCTTGCCGCCGAACCCGCCGCCGTTCGGGCAGGCGATGACGCGGATGCGGGCCGGCGGCATGTTCAGCACCTTGGCGAGGGCCCGGTGGACGTAATGCGGCGTCTGGGTGCTCGACCAGACGGTCAGCTTGCCGTCGGGATCGACCGCCGCGACCGCGGCGTGCTGCTCCATCGGGAGGTGCGTGCTCCCCTCGTAATAGAAGGTGTCCTCGAAGACCTGATCCGCCTCCCGGAAGCCGCGCTCGACGTCCCCGAACTCGAGCGCGATCTTCTTGTGGATGTTCCCCTCGTCGCCGTACTCGTGGATGCGCGGCGACGGCGTGCGGATGGCCGCCTCGATCGACATCACCGCGTCGAGCGGCTCGTACTCGACCTCGATGGCGTTCATGGCGTCGAACGCCGCGTCCTCGTCGACCGCCGCGACGGCCGCGACCGGGTCGCCGACGAAGCGCACCTTGTCCAGGCAAAGCGCGTGCTCGTCCTGGCTCACCGGCAGGATGCCGAACGGGATCGGCAGGTCCTTGCCGGTGAGGACGGCCGCCACGCCCGGCATCCTCGCCGCCTTCGAGACGTCGACACGAACGACGCGCGCGTGCGGAACGGGCGCGCGGTGCAGCTTGCAGAACAGCATCCGTGGCAGCACGATGTCGTCGGCGAACAGTGTCACTCCGGCGCACTTGGACAGCCCGTCGACTTTGCGGATGGGCTTGCCGACGACGCGCAGACCGCGTCCGTCAGAGCCGACGGCCATGCAGGGTCTCCTCGGAAGGCTGCGCCGCGGGGTCCTTCATCCGCCGCGCGGCCAGCTCCACCGCCTCGAAGATCTTGAGGTAGCCGGTGCAGCGGCACAGGTTACCGGACAACGCCTCGCGGATCTCCTGGCGCGTCGGGGTCGGGTGGGCGTCGAGCAGGGAGCGGGCGGCGCACAGGATGCCGGGCGTGCAGTAGCCGCACTGCGCGGCGCCCAGCTCGGCGAAGGCGATCTGCAGGGGGTGGGGTCGCGGACCGTCCGCCAGCCCCTCGACGGTGACGATCGGCCGCCCCTCGCACTCCAGGGTCAGGAGGAGACACGACAGCTGCGGTCTCCCGTCGAGAAGGACCGTGCAGGTGCCGCACTCGCCGAGCTCGCAGCCGTGCTTGGTGCCGGTCAGCCGGAGGTCCTCGCGCAGGACTTCGAGGAGGGTGCTGTGGGGCGCGCAGGCGACCTCCTGCTCCTCGCCGTTGACGCGCAGCCGCAGATGGACCTTGGAGCGCGATGAGTGCGAGGCGGCCGCGCCGTCCCGGCCGCGTCCACGGCGGCGTTTCACATTCTGGGGCATCGGCTGATCACACCACCGGCCCGTAGACCTGTCAAGTCGGACTGATCGGATGGCAGCGCCGGTCACCCGACGGATGCTAGGATGTCGGCCCACGGCACCGCCGCGCCGGCGGACGCTGGAGAGGACAACTCGATGGTCGTGCTTTCAAGGATCTACACGAAGACCGGCGACAGAGGGACGACGGCGCTCGGTGACGGCCGGCGCGTCGCGAAGGACCACCCGCGGATCGAGGCGTACGGCACGGTCGACGAGCTGAACTCCGTGCTCGGTCTGGCGATCTCGTCCGGCCTCGACGCGGAGGCGGCCGCGCTCCTCCGCAGGATCCAGAACGACCTGTTCGATCTGGGCGCCGATCTGTGCGTGCCCGAGCGTCGCGCCGGCCGGAAGACACCGGCG
Organism: Acidobacteriota bacterium; assembly: GCA_036826235.1. GTDB lineage: Bacteria > Acidobacteriota > Polarisedimenticolia > Gp22-AA2 > Gp22-AA2 > Gp22-AA3. Next base: position 2,106 of record DAISWT010000004.1, read on the forward strand.
CGGGCCCCGCTCCGGGTCGGCGCGGCGCACGTCGGGCCTCTCGAGCAGGCGATCGACCGTTTCAACGCCGCCCTGCATCCCCTGCGCAGCTTCATCCTTCCCGGGGGCGGCACGGCCTCGTCCTGGCTTCATCTGGCGCGGACGGTCTGCCGGCGGGCCGAGAGGCGGGTCGTGGCGCTGGCGCGCCGGGAGAAAGTGAACCCGGACGCCATCATCTATTTGAACCGTCTTTCGGACCTGCTGTTCGTGATGGCCCGCCGCGCCAACGATGCCGGTCGCGCCGACATTCTCTGGGTCCCGGGCGGCTCGCCGACAGAACCGTAATCTCTCCCGACAGCCTCGTTTCGGTCCTCCGTGCGCGGCTCGCGCCGCCGGTGGACGCCGCCCCCCCCGCGACTATATTGACGGCAGACGAGTTGTGCCTGCATCCACTCCGAACGGCAGGAGTGCTGCGTTCCGATGCGACGCTGTTCCGGAAAGCTGACTCGATGAAGCGGCCGCCGGTCCAGAACGTTCTGGTGCAGTCGGGCATCGTGGACGCCGATGGGCTGGCGCGCGCCCTCGAGATCCAGGCACGCGATGGCGGGTCGCTCGGCCGCATCATTGCCGACCTCGGTCTGTCCACCGAAGACGCGGTGGCGCGCGCCGTCGCCGGGGGCCTGGGTCTCGAGTACATCGATCTGGACGAGATCGAGCCACCCGCCGAAGCGGACCTCTGTCTCCCACCGGAGTTCTGCCGCCAGCGGAAGGTGCTCCCCCTCGGCGTCAAGGACAGGGCCCTGCGGCTGGCGATGGGCGATCCGCTCGATCTCGGAACGCTCCAGGACGTCGAGTTCCGTACCAGCCGACGGGTGGCCGCAGTCGCCGCCGCCGAGTCGGCGATCTTCAGGATGCTGAAGCGTCTCTACCCCGAGCTGGATCAGGCGGGGACGTCGTACGACCTGATCCCGACGGTGAACCCCGAAGGCGAGCTCGAGGCCACCCACGAAGACGAGTACGAGGTCGTGGACCCGGCGGAGCTGGCGAAGGACGTGAAGCTGCCGCCGATCGTGCGTCTGGTGAACCTGGTCCTCACCGACGCCGCCAAGGCCGGCGCCAGCGACATCCACATCGAGCCGCAGGAGACCGGGCTTCAGGCGCGCGGGCATGCGTTCTCTCATGGAAGACGGTGTCGACAAGGCGGCCCAGAGCCTGACGACGCTGGAGGAGGTGTTGCGGGTGGCGCCGCCCGATGAGGTCCGCCCTGGCGCCCCGCAGGCGCGGCCTGTCGATGTCCCGGGCACGGCGGCGCGCCGCGAAGACGCTCGGCTTCCCGCGCCGGGCGGCTCCCCGGTCACCGGGTGAAACGGTGGCCGGGCCCGGGTCCTGATCGTGGAGGACAGCCCGACCGTGGTCACGGTCGTGAAGTACTTCCTCGAGCTGGAAGGGTTCGAGGTCCTGGTGGCCGAGGACGGTCTTGCCGGCCTGGAGCTCGCCCGGAGCGCCGTTCCGGACGTCGTGGTCAGCGACCTGAACATGCCGGGCATGGACGGTCTGGCGCTCACCAAGGCACTGCGGAGCGACACGCGGACGCGCGGCATGGCCATCCTGATGCTCACCTCCGAGGGGGGTGTCGACAGCGAGGCGCGCGGACTCGAGGTCGGCGTCGACGACTACCTCGTGAAGCCGGTCGAGCCGAAACGGCTCGCCGCGCGGGTCAAGGCCATCCTCGGCCGCGCCCGGGCGCGCGATACTGCGGGCGCATGATCCCCGCCGGATCCTGGCGCTCCCGGATCCTGGCCGCCACCGCCTGCCTCTGGCTTGCGTCGGTCTGCGGCGGGATGGGTGTCCTCCTGCAGTACGCCTCTACGGCGGGTGATCCTGGCGAGCCCCCGCCTATCTGGCCCGCGGACACCACCATCCCTCCGCCGAACCGGCGGCCGGTCCTGATCATGATGGCCCACCCGCGCTGCCCCTGCACTCGCGCCAGCCTGGAGGAACTGAGCCGCCTCATGACGGGCCTGCAGGGCCGTCTCGATGCGCGCGTGGTCTTCTTCGCCCCCGCCGATGCCGGCGAGGAGTGGTGGAAGAGCGATCTGTGGGAGGGCGCCGCCGCCATCCCCGGAGTCGAAGTGATCCTCGACAGGGACGGCGCCGAATCGCAGCGCTTCCAGACCGAGACGTCGGGACACGTGCTGCTGTACGACACGCACGGCCGGCTCCTGTTCAGCGGCGGGATCACCGTGGCACGCGGCCACGCCGGCGACAACACGGGCCGCGGCGCGATCGAGGCGCTGATCGACGGCGAGACGGCTGTGCCGCGTCAGACGCCCGTCTTCGGGTGCGCCCTGCACAACCCGGCCACGATAGCCGCCGACACGGAGGGAGCATGGAAGCGCTAGCCCAGCCCGGGATCTCCGACCGACGCGTTCGCGAGCGCACGGACGATTTGTTCCGGGAGCACCGCGACAAGATTTTCCGGCGCACCGATCGCCTGTTCGCCGGTCTTCTCGGCGCCGAGTGGCTGGGCGCGATCGCCGTCGCCCTGCTGGTCTCTCCCAGAACCTGGGCGGGAACCTACAGCCAGGTCCACATTCATGTGTGGGCCGCCCTGGCGCTGGGAGGGTTGATCGGGAGCTTCCCGATCGTCCTCGCCGTGATTCGTCCCGGAGAGATCATCACCCGCCACACGATTGCCGTCGCCCAGATGCTGTTCGCTGCGTTCTTGATTCATCTCACCGGCGGTCGCATCGAAACGCACTTCATCGTGTTTGGCTCCCTGGCGTTCCTGGCGTTCTATCGCGACTGGCCCGTCCTGATTTCGGCTACCGTCGTCGTGGCGGTCGACCACCTCCTGCGCGGCATGTTCTGGCCTCAGTCGGTGTACGGTGTTCTCGTCGCGAGCGTCTGGCGTACGGTGGAGCATGCCTGGTGGGTCGTGTTCGAGGACGTGTTCCTGATCGCCTCCTGCCTGCAGGGCATCGAGGAGATGCGACGCATCGCCGCCCGCCGGGCGGAGCTCGAGGCGACCAACGCCGCGGTCGAGGAGCAGGTACTGACCCGCACCGCCGATCTCGCCAGAAGCGAGGAGCGTTTCCGCAAGCTCAGCGAGTCGTCGCCGGTCGGGATCTTCCAGACCGACGCAGGCGGCCAATGCCTCTACACCAACGCACGCTGGCAGGCGCTGACCGGACTCACCCTCGAGGAGAGTCTGGGTATGGGCTGGCGCCGGGCGATTCATCCCGACGATCGCGCCCGTATCTTCGAGAAATTGAGCGCCTGCGTCAGTCAGGGACTCGAATTCGAGGACGAGTACCGCTATAGGGCGCCGCGCGGAGAGGTGCATTGGGTCCATACCCGCACGGCGATGGTGCGCGATGCCGGCGGGGGGATCACGGAGCGCGTCGGAACGGTCGAGGACATCACCCACAGCCGGGAGGTCGAGGAGGCTCTGCGCCGAGGAAAGGATGCGGCCGAGGCGGCGGCGCGCACCAAATCCGAGTTCCTGGCCAATATGAGCCACGAGATCCGCACGCCGATGAACGGCGTGATCGGCATGACGGGGCTTCTTCTCGAGACCGATCTCAACCGCGAGCAGCGGCAGTTCGTGGACATGCTGCGGGCCTCGGGGGAGGCGCTCCTGACCCTCATCAACGACATCCTCGATTTCTCGAAGATCGAGGCCGGGAAGCTCGAGCTCGAAACGATCGATTTCGACGTGCACACTGTGGTCGAGGAGGTCGTGTCGCTGCTCGCCGAGAAGGCGCACGGCAAGAAGCTCGAGCTCGCCTGCCTGGTCCACCACGACGTGCCCGCGGCCCTGCGCGGCGACCCCGGCCGCCTGCGCCAGGTCCTGCTGAACCTCGTCGGCAACGCGATCAAGTTCACCGAGACCGGCGAAGTCGTGGTGCGCGCCCGCCTGGATGGCGCTCCGGACGGGGCTGTCGTGGTGCGGTTCGAGGTGACCGATACGGGCATCGGCATCGGGCCGGAAGCCCGGGACCGCCTGTTCCAGCCGTTCACACAGGCCGATGGCTCGACCGGCAGAAAATTCGGGGGCACCGGGCTCGGCCTGGCGATATCGCGCCAGCTCGTGGAGCTGATGAGCGGCCGGATCGGCCTGGACAGCCAGCCCGGCCGGGGGAGCACCTTCTGGTTCACGGCGCGGTTCGAGATCCAGCCGGAGGGATTGCGCGCCCTGCCGAAGCCGCGCGAGAGCCTGCAGGGGTTGCGCGTCCTGGTGATCGACGACAATCTGACCAATCGCGCCATCCTGACCGAGCAGACCCGTTCCTGGAAGATGGAGGTGCAGGACGCCGCGGACGGCAAGCGGGCGCTCGAGCTGCTGCGCTCCTCGGCCGCCCGCGGCCGTCGCTACGACCTGGCGATCGTCGACATGCAGATGCCGGGGATGGACGGGCTGGAGCTGGGCAGGACGATCCGGCGCGATCCGACCCTGGCGGCGACGCGCCTGATCATGCTCACGTCCATCGGCCTGCGCGGCCACTCGGCGGAATCGGTCAAGGCGGGCTTCTCGGGGTACCTGACCAAGCCGGTGGGCCAATCGCAGCTTTTTGATTGCCTCGCCACCGTCATGGGCGGAGAGGCCTGCACGGCCGCGAGCGCGCCTCCCCCGCTGGTCACGCGTCACACGATCAAGGAGGCGAAGTCGCGCTCCCGGGCGCGCATTCTTGTCGCGGACGACAACGAGACCAACCAGATGGTGGCGGTGCAGATGCTGCGCCGTCTCGACTGTCACGCGGAGGTCGCCGCCAACGGCCAAGAAGTGGTCGAGGCTCTGAAGAAGATCCCGTTCGACGCCGTCCTGATGGACTGCCAGATGCCGGTGATGGACGGATACCAGGCGACGCGCGCCATTCGGGAGAGTGAAGCGACCGCGGGGCGGCGCGTCCCGATCATCGCCATGACCGCCAACGCCATGCGCGGCGACCGCGAGAAATGCCTGGAGGCGGGCATGGACGACTACCTGGCCAAGCCGGTGAAGCTCCAGGAGCTGGACCAGGCGCTGAAGCGCTGCATCAGGAAGGACGGCACCCGCATCGCCGCGCGCCGGAAAATCGCGAAGGGGACGAGAGCGCATGTCGGAAGGCCGGCCGGCGTCAAGGAAATCACCGCTCCTCGTGCCCCTCGCGGCGCGCAGGACCAGCCGCTCGATCCGGAGATCTTCGGCCAGCTCCGCGAGGCCGATCGCGCGGGCGGCAACGGCTTTCTAGCCGGACTGATCGACAAGTTCATGCGGGAAGTACCGGTGCGGCTCGCATCGCTGCGCGACGCCGCGGCAGCCGCCGACAGCGACACACTCCTGAAGAGCGTCCACGCGCTCAAGGGGAGCGCCGGGGCCCTCGGGGCGATGGCGGCCGCGTGCCGGGAGGTCGAGGAGCTGGGCCGGAGCGGATCGGTCATCGGCGTGGAGCCGCTCCTGACTCGGATTGCGGAAGAGTTCAGCCGCGTCCGCAGGGCCCTCGATGCCGAGAGCGAAGGGAAAGCGCGGAGACGCAAGGCAGGTTGAGTCTCAATGCTGGCAGCGCGGGCAATAGAACGTGCTCCGGCCGGCCTGAACGATCCGGCGGATCGACCCGCCGCATCGCTCGCACGGCTTCCCCTTCCTGTCATACACGCGCAGCGATACGGCGAAGTACCCGACGTCGCCTTCGGCGTTCAGGAAATCGCGCACTGTCGTACCGCCCGCCGAGATCGCCTCGTTCAGGACCTCCCGCAGGCAGACGACGAGCCGGTCCCAGCCCGGCCGTGCGATCCGTCCGACCGGCCGTCTCGGGCCGAGCCCGGCCCGGTGGAGCGCCTCGCACGCGTAGATGTTCCCCACACCCGCGATGGCGCGCGTGTCCATGAGGAAATTCTTCACCGGTTTCTTCAGGCGGCGGGTGGATCGCCAGAGCCTCTCGCCCAGGACCTCCCCGTCGAGCGGCTCGGGGCCGAGCCCCTTCAGCCGGGGATGGAGATCGAGGCGGTCGCTCCGGACCACGTTCATCAGGCCGAATCGGCGCGTGTCGGCGAATCTCAGCTGGCGCCCGTCGTCGAGTGCGATGACCACGTGCTCGTGGGGCCGGCGCGGCTTGTCCCGGTCGGCGACCCAGAGCTGTCCGGTCATGCCGAGATGGACCAGAAGCGTCAGCCCGGAGTCGGTGTCGAGCAGCAGGTACTTGCTGCGCCGCCTGATGCCGGTGATCGCCGCCCCGCGCAGCCGGGCCAGACTGCGCGAGGCGATCGGCTCGCGCAGCCTGCGATCGCGCACCTCGACGCCCAGAACACGGCGGCCGACGAGGAGCGGCCCCAGTCCGCGGCGGATCGTCTCGATCTCAGGCAGCTCGGGCAAGGGAGACCTCCGGAGCCCTTGATCTTACCTGCTTTCGCCGGCCAACGCCCGGCGGCGTCGCGGCCCTCGAGAGATCCATCAGCCCCAGGTGCGGCGCGTGCATCGAGGCTCCGAAGACACTAAATTGAATCACACCCGGAGTCTGCCCTTCGGGAGGAGAACTCCTTGGACGCAGCGGTGCGGCTGAGATGGACGATCCTGGCTGGCATCCTCGCTGGTTGCGTGGCGGGG
>DAISWT010000004.1:8680-21426 GCA_036826235.1 Acidobacteriota bacterium
CGCGCAGGTCCGACCGGACGACCGCCACCACGTCGAATCAACGCCGGCCCCCCAGACAACCCCCTCCGTGCAGGAGATCCCGTCGATCCCGGAGCGTCCATCCGGAGCAAATGGGCCAGCGGTGCAAGCCGAGATCAAGGCCAGCTTCATCTACACCCTCGCCAAGTACGTGCAGTGGCCACCCCGGATGTTTCCCTCGGCGGGCGCTCCGGTGGTCATCGGCGTTTTCGGTGACGCCTCCCTCCGCCAGGCCCTGGAACGTATCGCTTCCGGGAAGAGGATCGACGGTCGGCCAATCCTGGTGACCGGCATCGCTCGCCCCTCCTCACTGGGCATGTGCCACATCCTTTTCATCGGTGTGTCGGAGTCCGGCAGGCTGCACGAGGTGCTCACGGAAACCAGGGGCCGGAGCGTTCTTACGGTGGGTGAGTCGGAGCACTTCGTCGAAAGAGGAGGGGTGCTCGAACTCGCCCTTGTGGAAGCGATGGTCCGGTTCAAGGTGAATTTGGAGACCGCGGATCGCGACGGCCTGCGGATCAGCTCGAAGATTCTGGCCTTGGGGGAGGTTCTCGGAAATTCGTCTGGTGCGAGGAGACCTTAGGGCCATGCTCAAGGGTTCGCGCTCGATTCGGACGAAGCTGACCCTGATCATCATGATCACGGTCGGCGTCGCCCTCTTCTTGACCGATCTGTCGATCCTGGTGCACGAAGTGGCGGCACAGCGCGGCGCGGCGCGCAGCGAACTCATAACGCTTTCCCAAGTCATCGGCTCGAACAGTACCGCCGCGCTCTCGTTCGGCGACCGGGACGCGGTCGAGGAGATCCTGGCGTCTCTGCGGGCCGAGCCAACGGTGGCCGGTGCGGCCCTCTACCGTCGCGACGGTACCCTTCTCGCGCGTTACCTGCGCGACGGGCCGCATGGCCCGGAGCCACCCGCAAGTGCGGGCGTGGACGGTGCCTCGTTCTCGGGCGGTCGTCTGCGGCTATTCGGGCCCGTTGTGCACGATGCTGAACGGGTCGGCACGGTCTTTGTCGAATCCGATCTGTCCGAAATGCGCGCCCGCCTGTGGCGTGAGGGGGCCCTCGGGGGGCTCGCGCTGGCGTTGTCGAGCCTTGTCGCCCTGCTCCTGTCATCCCGGCTGCAGCGCCTGATCTCGGGGCCGATTGACCATCTCGCCAGGACCGCCCGGCAGGTGGCGCTTGAGAAAAACTACTCCCTGCGTGTCGTGCCCTCTTCGGGCGACGAGCTGGGAGCGCTGGCCGAACAGTTCAACGCGATGCTGGAACAGATCCAGGAGCGGGATCGGGCCCTGGAAACGGCACGCGACTCGCTCGAGGCGCGGGTGGCGGTTCGGACACGGGAGTTGGAAGAGGAGGTGGCGGAGCGCCGCCGCACGGAGACCGACCTGCGCCGCGCCCAGGAACAGCTGGCAGTCGCGAACCGGGATCTTGAGGAGGCCGTGCGGAGCGCCAACAGCCTGACCGAGGCGGCCCAGGCGGCGAATTTGGCGAAGAGTCAGTTTCTCGCCAATATGAGCCACGAGATCCGCACGCCGATGAACGGCGTCATCGGCATGACCGGCCTCCTGCTCGACACCGATCTGAACGACGAACAACGCGAGTTTGCCCAGACGGTGTCCAAGTCGGGCGAGGCACTGTTGACGATCATCAACGATATCCTCGACTTTTCCAAGATCGAGGCGGGCAGATTGGAGCTGGAGGTCATCGATTTCGACCTGTCGAGCACCGTGGACGAGGTGCTCGGGATCATGGCGAGCCGGGCGGAGGCCAAGGGGCTGGAGCTGGCAGGCCTGGTGCACCACGACGTGCCGCACGCCCTCCGGGGCGATCCCGGGAGGCTGCGGCAGATCCTGCTGAATCTTGTGGGGAATGCCATCAAGTTCACCGAGCGCGGCGAGGTGGTGGTGCGCGCGCGGTTGGTCGAGGAGAGCCACACGGTAGCAACCGTCCGCTTCGAGGTTCAGGACACAGGCATCGGCATCGCCCCGGAGGTTCGCGACACACTGTTCCGCCCATTCACCCAGGCGGATGCCTCGACGACGCGCAAGTTCGGCGGCACGGGTCTCGGCCTGGCGATCTCCAGACAGCTCGCCGAGCTGATGGGCGGCACCGTCGGCGTCGACAGCGAGCCGGGGAAAGGCAGCACTTTCTGGTTCACGGGCCGCCTGCAAAAGCAGACCCGGGTGACGGAATCTCAGCCGCGCCGGGGCAGCCTGCGCGGTCTCCGAGTGCTTGTGGTGGACGACAATCGGACCAACCGCAGGATCGTCCTGGAGATGATGACGGCATGGGGGATGGCGCCGGACGAGGCGGAGAGCGGGACGCAGGCGCTCGAGCGCCTGCGTGAGGCGGCGGCCGATCGCAAACCATACGAACTGGCCATCCTCGACATGCAGATGCCGGAGATGGACGGCCTCGAACTGGCCCGAGCCATCCATTCAGACGCGCGTCTGGCAGGCACGCGGATGATCATGCTGACGTCCGTAGGCCTGCGTGGTCAGGCGCGCGAGTCGCTCGCGGCCGGCATCTCTGGTTACCTGACGAAGCCGGTCCGATCTTCGCAGCTGTTCGATTGCATGGCGACGGTGATCGAGGCCCCGCGGCTTAAGGCAAGAACGCCGGCCGCTGCCGCGAGCGACCGTCTCGTAACACGTCATACCCTCCAGGAGGCCAGTAACCGGCGGCGCCGACGCCTCCTCGTTGCCGACGACAACGAGACGAATCAGATGGTGGCCGTCAGCATGCTTCGCCGGCTCGGCTACAGCGCCGACGTCGCCGCCAGCGGTCGGGAGGTGCTCGAAGCTCTGGCGCGCCGGGCATACGACGCGGTTCTGATGGACTGTCAGATGCCGATCATGGACGGCTTCAAGGCGACCGAGGCGATCCGGAAGGCCGAAATCGGCTCGCGCCGGCGTACGCCGATCATCGCGATGACCGCCAACGCGTTCAAGGAGGACCGTGAGAAATGTCTCGCGGCGGGGATGGACGATTACATTCCGAAGCCGGTGCGAGTCGAGGACCTCGTTCGTGTCCTGCGGCAAGCCATCGGATTCTCCGCGGGGAGTGAGAACGCGGGGGCTGAGACTGCCGCCGCGCGGGAAAGGACCGTCGTTAAGGGTCGAGAGCGAGCGGCATCGCGCCGGGGACACGTGCGACGTGGCGTCGAGTCCGACCCGATCGACCGGCAGCGCCTCGCGGTCCTCCGCGGGATCGATCCAAAGAACCGCGATCGCTTCGTTGCCGACCTCATCGACAAGTTCATGGAGGAGGCGCCAAAGCATCTGAATCGCCTGCGAGAGGCGACGCAGCTGGGCGACGCGGACGGCCTCGAGCGGGCCGCCCACGGTCTACAGAGCAGCGCGGGCGCGCTCGGGGCCAAGACGCTTGCGGTGCACTGCGCCGAGATTGAAGAGATGGCGCGCGCCGGTCGGCCCGGCGAGGCGCTCGGTCGCCTCGCGGGCCTCGAGAGTGAATACCGCAGGGCGTGCAAGGCCCTTGCGGTCGAACGCTCCGGGCGGGCGAAGAAGCGTCGCATCGCCTGAAGGCTTCGAATCGGGAGCGGCGTAGGCGGCCCGATCCCGCGACATGCGACGACTCGCTTCAGGCCGGCGGCGGTGCCGGTGCACCGGTGGTCATCCCGTCCTGCCGGCGCAGCAGGTTGAGCGCGGAGCCGGCGCGGAACCAGGCGATCTGCTCGTTGTTCAGACTGTGCCGCAGGACGATCGTATCGACGGCACCGTCTGCGTGACGGAGAATCGCGGTCACCGGCACGCCGGGCGCGAGGTCGCTCAGGTTGGACAGAGTGATCCGGTCGGTCTCGCGCACCTCCTCGTAGTCGGCGGGGTCGGCGAAGACCAGCGGCAGGACGCCCTGCTTCTTCAGATTGCTCTCGTGGATGCGGGCGAACGAGCGCGCGATGACCGCCGCGCAGCCCAGATAGCGCGGCGACATGGCGGCGTGCTCGCGGCTCGACCCCTCGCCGTAGTTTTCGTCGCCCACCACGACCCACCGCTTCCCCGCCGCCTTGTAGGCGCGGGCGACCTTCGGCACGTCGACTCCGCGCTCACCCGTGAGCAGGTTGAGTGTCTTGCCGCGCTCACCCGTGAAGGCATTGACCGCGCCGGTGAACATATTGTCGCTGATCTTGTCGAGATGCCCGCGGAAGCGCAGCCAGAAGCCGGCGGGAGAGATGTGGTCGGTCGTGGTCTTGCCCTTGGTCTTGAGCAGCAGCGGCATGTCCACGAATTCGGCGTCCCCCATCGGATCGAACGCCTGCAAGAGCTGCAGCCGCTCGCTGTCCTTGGCGACCTTCAGCTCGAAGCTGTCGGGATCGTCGGCCGGCGGCACGAAGCCTTCGCGCGACCGGACGAAGCCGCGCTCGGGGATCTCCGGCGCCTTCTTCGGCGGGCGCAGCTTCCAGGGTCCGTCGTTCCCCGGGAGCGCGTCGGCCAGCGGGTTGAACGACAGGCGGCCGGCGAGACCGTAGGCCATCGTGATCTCCGGGCTCCCCATGAAGGCGAGGGTCTCGGGGTTGGCGTCGTTCCGCCCGGGGAAGTTGCGGTTGAACGACGTCACGATGGTGTTGCGCTGTCCCTTCTTGATCTCCTCGCGCCGCCACTGGCCGATGCACGGGCCGCAGGCGTTCGCCAGGACGGTGGCGCCGACCGCCTCGAGCGCCGCCATCTGCCTGTCCCTCTTGATCGTCTCGAAGATCTGGTTGCTGCCGGGCGTCACCAGGAGCGGCACCGCCATCTTCGCCCCGTGCTCCCGCGCCTGCAGCGCGACGTCCGCGGCGCGCGTGATGTCCTCGTACGACGAGTTGGTGCAGGAACCGACCAGCGCCACCGAGATGGCGTCCGGGTAGTCGTGCTCCTTCACGGCGCCCGCCATCTCGGAGACCGGACGGGCGAGATCGGGCGTGTGCGGCCCGACCAGATGCGGCTCGAGCTTCGACAGGTCGATCTCGATGACCCTTTCGAAGAAGCGCTTCGGGTCGGCCTCGACCTCGGGGTCGGCCGCGACCAGGTGCGTCCGGGTCTTCGCCAGGTCGGCCAGCTCGGCGCGTCCGGTGGCGCGCAGGTAGAGATCCATCCTCGGGTCGAACGGGAAGATCGAAGTCGTCGCCCCCAGCTCCGCCCCCATGTTGGTGACCGTCCCCTTGCCGGTGCAGGAGATGGCGCGCGCGCCCGGTCCGAAGTACTCGATGATCCGGTTGGTGCCGCCCTTGACGGTCAGGATACCGAGCACCTTCAGGATCACGTCCTTCGGTGCGGTCCATCCCGACATCTCGCCGGTCAGGCGGACCCCGATGATCGTCGGGTACAGGACCTCCCACGCGAACCCGGCCATGACGTCCACCGCGTCGGCCCCGCCGACACCGACCGCCGCCATGGCCAGCCCGCCGGCGTTCGGCGAGTGCGAGTCGGTGCCGATCATCAGCCCGCCCGGGAACGCGTAGTTCTCCAGCACGACCTGGTGGATGATCCCGGCCCCGGGCTGCCAGAAACCAATGCCGAACTTGGCGCTTGCGGAGCGCAGGAACTCGAACACCTCGCGGTTCTCCTGCAGGGCCGCCTGCATGTCCGACGACGCGCCGGCGCGCGCCTGGATCAGGTGGTCGCAGTGCACCGTGGTCGGCACCGCGACCCGCTTGCGCCCCGCCTGCACGAACTGCAGCAGCGCCATCTGCGCCGTGGCGTCCTGCATCGCCACCCGGTCGGGCCGGAGCATCAGGTAGCTCGCGCCGGGCGCCAGCTCCTGGGTCTCCGGGTCGTCCAGATGTCCCAGGAGGATCTTCTCGGAGAGCGTCAGCGGCCGGTTCAGGCGCCGCCGGATGACCGCCAGGTGCTTGTCCATCGCGTCGTAGATCGATCGGACGTAATCGGGCGTGCTGTCGATTTGGTGCATCCTCGTTCTCCCGTATCCTTATTATAGTGCCGGGGGTCCGGGGCGCGCGCCGGCAGGCCCCCGCCGCTCAGAACAGGGGCATCTGCCGCGCCTCGCCCAGCGCCTCGTCGAACGACAGCCCCAGGTGCGGGAAGACCTGCTCGGCGATCGGGCGCAGCTGTTTGTCCACGTAATGGGCGTAGTCGATCGGCGCGGTGCGCGCGCGGGCTGGCTGCGGGCCCGACGTGGTCATCACGTACTCGACCAGCCGGTCCAACGGCCCCTCCACCAGCCGCGCCGCCTTGACGTGGGGAGGCGTGGTTGCCGTGTACTCGTCCAGCCCCTTGCGCAGAGCCTTGCGGTAGACCAGGTGCTCGTCGTGCCGCCCCTCCTTCAGGTCGCGCACGAAGTCCCGCGTGTACGCCAGGATGTCGTCGCGGCCGATGCCGCGGAACAACCGCTCGAACAGGCCGCGCTGGTAGATCTTGCTCAGCTCGGTCCAGTCGCGCCGCACCACCTCCATGCCGACGAACATCACCCTGTCTTCCTTCCCGGCGGCGGCCGTGTGGCCGGGACCGCCGGCCGGGTCGGCGCGGACGAGACCGGCGTACCGCTTGCGCGCGCCGCCCACGCCGTGCCGCACGGAGGGAAGAAAGAACTTCAGGAACAGCGTCTCGAGCTCCAGCTCGAGGTGGCTCTCGACGCGCCACCTGGCTGCGATCTCGTCGCGCAGCTCCGCGTTGATCCGGTCGCGCAGCCTGGCGCCGAGTCGCATCGATTCCTCCGCCGACCCTGCGCCCGCGAGGCCCGAAGCGACGAACAGCGAGTCGGTGTCGCCGTACAGGACGCGATGCCCCAGGGTCTCGACGCGATCGCGGGCCCAGTGCAGGACCCACTGCCCGAAGTGGGTGATGGCGTTCGCCACCGGCAGCGAGTAGAAGCGGCAGGCCGGGGTCGCGAGGACGCCGTAGAACGAGTTCATCAGGATCTTCATGGCGTGGGCGCCGATCGCGTCGCCGCGGCGCTTCGCCTCGTCCCTCCGGGGGAAGAGCCGGGCCAGGAGCTCCGGCAGGATCCCCGGCTCGCGCCGGAAGCAGGCGCCGTTCGGCGCGCGGATCAGGCTCTCGTCCCCGGGCGGCGGATCCTGGACCAGCCCGAGCGGGTCGATGTTGAAGGTCCGGATGAGGCTCGGGTACAGGCTCTTGAAGTCGAACGCCAGGACATTCTCATACAACCCCGGCAGCGGCTCGAGAACGGCGCCACCCGCGACCGCGTCCTCGGGCACCGCCCCCGTGGCGTCGGCGTCGCCACCCACCGTCGGCGCCACGTGGCCGCGACGGCGCAGCTCGTGCAGGTACAGGAAATCGAACGACGCGATGCTCGCTCCGACCCGGTCGAGCGGCATGCCGGTCAAGAGGCTCCGCCGGATGGCGAGGTCGAGGAGCTGCGCCTTGTCGAGGATCGCGAGCGCCAGACGCGCGTCCGCCAGGTTGTAACGGACGAAGCGGGGGAGGTCGTCGCGGTAGATGCGGGTGATCGCCTCGGCCCGCTCGTGGCCCGCGACCGGCGCTTCGCCGCTTCCGAGCGCCACCTTCCCCTCGCCCAGAATGGCGCGCGCCGCCGTATCGAGCCGGTAGTCGTCCAGGCGGACGAACGAGCTCCTGAGGAGGTCGATGCCGTCCAGGACGACCCGGCCCGTAATGTCGGCGCGCAATCGCCCCCAGAAAGCGCGCTCCCGGATCACCCTCGTGCCCCCGGGCGCGCGCCCCACCTCGAACGCGACTCCGAGAGCCCGCGAGCGCGCCACCAGCACGTCCAGGTCGAAATCGATCACGTTCCAGCCGGTCAGAACGTCAACATCGAGCTCCGTCATCCTGGCGAACAGGGCGCGCAGGAGACCCTTCTCGTCACCGCAGGCGATCACCCGGCCCGGCAGTGTCTCGCCCTTGAGCGCCCGCGACACGGTCTCCTGCGGCAGCGCGAGAAGGACCTCGTCGAGACCCGTGCCGGCCAGCGCCGCGGAGTAGATTTCCTCCCCGCGCGGATCGGTCTCCAGGTCGATCGAGACGACCCGCAGGAGATCGGGCCCGGGACGGAATTCGGCGGGCCGCAGGCCGGGGTCGTCGAACACGACGTCGACCGGGTACGGCCCGTGGTCCGCGCCGCTCCCCGACCGGCGCCGCCCGGCCGCATCGTCGTTCCCCCGGGGGCCGGCGGTCTCGATGTCGAGCGCGCCGCGGATACCGCGATCGATCAGATAGCGCATCGCGAACCGGACGTCCGCTTCGAATACCGGAAGACCGGCGCGCTGCAGGGCGTCCCGCAGAGGCGGCGTCTGGTCGGGCGTGTCGACCTCCACTCGCGCCACCTCGTCCCCGCGCATCGTCTTAAGGCTCGTCGGTGCCTGGCGGACGGCGCCCAGGGCGCGGGCCGCTTCGGCATCGATCGCGCGGATGAAGAAGTAAGGGACCAGCCGGCGGTCGCGCACCAGGAACGACCGGCCGTCTTCCAGACGGCCGAACAGGTGGACGACGGGCCGGCCGGCTTCGAGTCGGTAGGTGGGATGAAGGATGAAGCCCCTCACCGACACCGTTCACCTCCAGATGTCCGCGCGTCGTCCGACATGATACCCGGTCCGCGGGTTGTGGGCTCGGCCCGGGACAGGCTATATTGACCGCGCCATGCACAATCCGCAGGTCCCGGAAACCCTGGAAGGCTGGAGCGTGCTGCACCAGATGTTCCGCGTGCGCCGGGAGACGCTCAGAACCCTTCCTGCGCCACGCCGCAAGCAGATCGCCCAGGAGGCGACCTCCCTGCTCGCTCCGTTGGAGGCGCGGAAGGAAGGCCCGTCGGCAGCCGTGAATCTCCTCGGTCACAAGGGCGACCTGATGCTGGTCCACTTCCGCAAGACGTTCGACGAGCTGAGCCAGATCGAGCTCCGGGTCGCCTGCCTGGGGCTGCACGAGCACCTTCTGCCCACCAGCTCCTACGTCTCGATCGTGGAGCTGGGACTGTACGACATGACGGGCAAGATCCACGCCGAGCTCGAGACGCGCGGCCTGCAGAGGGGTACGGACGAGTTCGACCGCGCGTTCGACGAGGAGATGGCCCGGCAGCGCGAGCGCGTGATCGGACGGTTGTTCTCGGAGATCCCGCGGCGCCGGCACGTCTGCTTCTACCCGATGAACAAGCGCCGGGGCGAGGCCAAGAACTGGTACACCGTGCCGTTCGAGAAGCGCGCCGCCATGATGCGCGAGCACGGTCTGATCGGCCGCGCCTACACCGGGCAGGTGACCCAGATCATTTCCGGGTCGATCGGTCTGGACGACTGGGAATGGGGCGTCGACCTGTTCGCGGACGACCCGGTCGTCTTCAAGAAGCTGATCTACGAGATGCGCTTCGACGAGGCGAGCGCCGACTACGCCGAGTTCGGCCCGTTCTTCGTCGGGCTGCAGTTCTCGGCGGTCAACCTGCCCGCCTTCCTCGAAGGCGAGACCCCGTCGCTGTAGAACAGCCTCGCCGGACCTCTACTTCTTCCTGCGCGCCGCGGTGTCCCGTTTGACGAGATCGGACACCACGTTCCGCCCGCCCTTCAGGATCGGATCGCCGTGGCCGAAGCACAGAACCTCGAAATCCACCTCCAGGAGCCGCCGCGCCGAGTCACGCGCCCTGTCCAGATCGCTTAGATACTTATCAGGCAGGAACTCGACGCCGTGGCCCGTCACGTGCCACAGATCGGTGGCCAGAAGCGCCCCGGGTTCCCCGGCGAGGTGAAAGACATGGTGCGCGTCTCCCGGGCCGGGGGCGTGCAGCGCCCTGATTCCGCCGGGCAGCGCCTCCCCCTCCTTATAGGTGGAGTCGGGCTTCTCGTCCAGGTTGCTCCATCCCTCGGGCGCGTGCACCTTCGCGTTGAGCTCCTTGCGATAGCGCCAGGCCGATCGCTGGTGGCTCGGCGAGCCGAGCACGATCGCCTCGACCCGTCCCAGCCCCGCAAGACGCGCCGGATCGAGCGGCAGCGGATCGATCAGGATGACCCGGCCGGCCTGGACGAGCGCGTAGGCGTCGCTCTGCGTCTTGATCCGGTCGTCGAGGATCTTGAAATGATGGAGCCCGGGCAGAATCTCGGTGGTGGTCCGGGCCACGGTCTTCGGTTCCGACATGGCAGGCCCTCCTGGACGGACCATGACGATCCGCTGATGATAACGCGACGCACTCGAGCCCGCGACCCCGGAGTTGCAAGGTGCCGCGTATTGACAGGTCGCGGTGAGTTGACTAGTGTGGGCTGCTTGCGAGTGCCGTTTGCATCGGACAGGCCGTCGCTGCGCGACGGCCGGAGCAGAGCCGCGGTGCGTTGGGCCGCCGTGCCGGCCGCGATTCTGTCCTGCGTTGTGGGCTTCTCCGGTTGCACGCCGGAGCCGGCCGGCCCTCCGGCGCCTCCCCCCGGGGCCATTGCGGCCGGCCGGACGATCGGCGGTGCCGCGATTGAAGGCCGCGTCGTCTTCGAGGGAGCTCCGCCCCCGCGCCGCGCGATCAGGATGTCGAGCGAGGCGACGTGCCACCGTCCCGGCGTCGACGCGCTGAGCGAGGACATCATCGTTTCATCCGGCGGGGGGATCAAGAACGCCTACGTGCACGTCCTATCGGGTCTGCGCGACGTGGTGTTCGCGGCGCCCGACACACCGGCGGTCATGGACCAGACCGGCTGCCTGTTCGTGCCACACGTGCTCGACGTGCAGGTCAATCAGATGATCGAGTTCGCCAACAGCGATCCGGTGGTGCACAACGTGCACGCCGTCTGCGAGAAGAACCGGTCATTCAACGTCTCGATGCCGGGCAAAGGCAAGACGATGCGCCGCTATTTCTCGACCCCGGAGGTGGTGAAGATCCGGTGCGATATCCACGCCTGGATGAACGCGTTCATCGTGGTCGATCATCATCCGTTCCACCAGATCACGGGCGAGGACGGCTCGTTCGCGCTCCGGGGGCTGCCCGCCGGCCAGTACGTCGTGGAGGCCTGGCAGGAGAGGCTCGGGTCGCAGCAGCAGACGGTGCCAATCGCCGAAGGCGAGACCCGGAAGGTCGAGTTCACATTCAAGCCCCACCCCGCGCCATGAGGGGACGGCTGGAGGCCGTCATGTCTGCCTGTCCTGATTCGCGCATGCTGACCGTCGTCCTGCTCAAGCCGTCGCGCTACGACGACGACGGCTACGTCGTCCGGCACTGGCGCGGCGTGCTGCCGAGCAACACGCTCGCCGCGATGCATTCGCTGACGGAGCAAGTGGCCTCCTCGGGCGCGCTCGGCGCCGGCGTCGAGGTGCGCACGGCCGCCTACGACGAGACCGTTCAGCGAGTCGACCCCGCGGCGATCGCCCGCCGGCTCGGACCCCGCCGGCCCGCCGACGTGACCGTCATCGCCCTCGTCGCCGTCCAGACGAACCAGTGGCCCCGCGCCGCCGACCTGGCTCTCGAGTTCCGCCGGCGGGGACTGCCGGTGCTCGTCGGCGGCTTCCATGTCAGCGGCATCCTCGAGCTGTTCCCCGGGCCGACCCCGGAGCTCCAGGAGCTCCTGGACGCCGGCGCGACCCTGGTGCACGGCGAGATCGAGGAGTCCTGGGGCTCGATTCTGAAAGACGCTCTCGAGGGACGCCTGCGGCCGCGCTACGACATCCACGAGCGCCCCGGTCTGGAGAACGCGCCGCTGCCGCACATCCCACCGCGCTACATGCGCCGCTTCGCCTACCCGCACATGGCGACGGTGGACGTGGGTCGCGGCTGCCCGTTCGACTGCTCGTTCTGCTCGATCATCAACGTGCAGGGGAAGAGGATGCGGCACCGCGACCCGGCCGCGATCGAGCGCGCGGTGCGCGACAACTGGAAGCGCGGCATCGACTACTACTTCTTCACCGACGACAATTTCTCGCGCAACCCCTGCTGGGAGGCGGTGTTCGACGGTCTCATCCGGCTGCGCGAGAACGAGGGGGTGCGCATCGATTTCATGATGCAGGTCGACGCGCTGGCCTGGAAGATACCGCGCTTCATCGACAAGGCCGCGCGCGCCGGCAGCAGCCAGGTGTTCCTCGGCATGGAGTCGATCCGGCCGGCGAACCTGAAGGCCGCCGGCAAGAGGCAGAACAAGGCCGCGGAGTACCGCCAGATGATCGGCGCCTGGCACCGCGCCGGCATCGCCTGCCACGTCGGCTATATCCTCGGCTTCCCCGACGACACCCCGGAGACCATCGCGCAGGACGTGCGCGATCTTCTCGAGGTCCTCGATGTCGACCAGGCGTCGTTCTTCATGCTGACACCGATCCCGGGGTCGCACGATCATCTCGAAATGGTGCGGAAGAAAGTGCCGCTCGACGCCGACCCCGGCGACTACGACTCGTTCCACCCGGTCATGCGTCACCCGCGGATGACCGGTGCGGAGTGGCTGGCGGCCTACCGCCGGGCCTGGCGCGACTTCTACTCCTTCGACGCCATGCGCCGCTCGCTGCTACGGGCGAACCACCGGACCTACTGGGGCCTGTTCAAGAACTATCTGTGGTATCGGGCGGCGATGATCGAGGACGCGCACCCGATGATCACCGGCTTCCTGCGCCTCAAGGATCGGACGCAGCGCCGCCGGGGTTCCGCGATCGACGGCCGGTTCGCCCATCTGCGGCGCCGCCTGCCGGAGGTGTGGGGGCAGCTGCGCGCCTACGCCCGCCTGCTCGCGGAGATGCAGGACCTGTGGCTGCAGACCCGCCACCAGGCGCCGCCGTCCCTGCTCTCGCGGCTGAAGCTGCCGAAGCTGCCGGTCCGGACGCAGCGCGATCTCGAGCCGTCCCCGCCGCCCATCC
>DAISWT010000005.1:0-9608 GCA_036826235.1 Acidobacteriota bacterium
CCCGGTGGCCGCCCGCGACCCCACCGCCCACGCGGAGGTCGTGGCCCTGCGCCGTGCCGCGCGCAAGACCCGCGATTACCGTCTGGGCGGCGCCACCCTGTACGTCACCCTCGAGCCGTGCCTGATGTGCCTGGGCGCGATGGTGCACGCCCGCATCCACCGCCTGGTCTACGGGGCCCGCGATCCGAAGATCGGAGCCACGCGACTGCTCCGGCAGTCCCGCGCCGCCCGCCTCAACCATCGCTTCCAAGTGACGGGTGACGTCCGCGCCGAGGAGTGCGCCTCCCTGCTGCGCGACTTCTTCCGGGAGAAACGCCGGGTCAGGAACGCCGAGGCGCCACGGCGGGACGCGCCGTCGTGAACGGGCGCGACAGGGCCGGGGAACCTCGCACCCCGAGGCGCCACCGCTTGCGGGCCCACGGGCCGGCGTACTCGACGCCGATGCGCGGTCCGCGGACCACGTCGCGGGCACCGGGCGGCTCGCCCGCCTCGATGAACAGCGGGCCGGGCGCGCAAAGATCGACGCGATTCAGCGACAGTTCGATGCGGAACGCACGCGTCAGACGGCCGGGTCCGGCCGCGATCCGGCCCGGCCGGGCGCCGGCCGGGGCCATCCTCGCCCTCCCCTCGAGAGGTTCGAGGGCGCGGATCAGGACGGCCGCCGGGTAGCCGACGGGACCGGTCACCACGTTCAGGCACCAGTGCATCCCGTATACCAGGTAAACGTAGGCGTGCCCCGCCTCCCCGAACATCACGTCGGTGCGCTCCGTCCTTCCCTTCGACGCGTGGCAGGCGAGATCGTCCGGCCCGTCGTACGCCTCCGCCTCGACGATCCTCCCGGCCAGCCGCCCTGGGCAGCCCGGCGCGGCGGCCGGCATGCGGACCAGGATCATCCCCAGCAGATCGCGGGCCACCGCGTGAACGGAGCGGTCGTAGAAATCTCTCGGCAGGATGCCTGTGGCTAAATGACGCGCGGGCGCGGCGAAACCGGACATGCCGAGGTTATATAGCACAGCGCCCGTCTACGGTCGCTAGGGGGGCAGAATTGGGTTGCGCACCGGGCCCCAGAGCGCCCGGTGGCCGTCCTTCAGGAGAATCTCGATGAACAGACGGTTGGCGCTCTTGTGCTTCGGCAGGAACGTCGCGTAGGTGTGCGACTGAAAGTCGCTGCACCCCTCACACGGAATCGGCACGTCGTTCACGCGCACGACCCCCGGCGGTCCGATCACGACGATGTTGAAGCCCACGAGACTCTTCTCCGAGTTGGTCGTCCACGTCAGGATCTTGGAGCCTTTGCCGATCGAGCTGTTGGGGGCGAATTGGGCGTCGACGATGCCGTCGCAGAGGACCTGCCCCGGATTGAGAGAGTTGTCCGCCACGCCGTCACAGTCGTCATCGAACCCGTTGCAGATCTCCTGCCCTGTGGGGACACATCCGACGTCCCCGGCGACGACGCCCGTGACAAGCTCGGTCTCGGCTCCGTTGATGAGGGTCGTGCCGCCGGTGTACCGGCATTGTCCTGGGGCCCAGTTCAGATAAAGCGTCGCCCTCCCTTCCGCGTCGGGGAGGACCCCGGTGCTCTCCCAGCCACTCTTGCGAAAATCCACGGGGTCAGTGCACGGCTGGACAAGCGTGTAGAGCGGTCCAAACTGGACGTCCGGTCGGAAACCCGCGCCGCAGTCGGGGCCCTGTTCGGCGAGCGCCGCCGCCAGGGAGCCGGGGTCGCAGTCCGTGTAGACGGGCGGTCGCGTGAGCTGGAGCGTCATCTGCCGGCCGCTGACTCCGACCAGGGAGATGGACCGGGCGCACTCCGCCGGGTGGAGGGCAACGCCGTCGTACGGCTGAGCCAGCTGCACCGCATAGCCGAACGACGGGCTCGTGCCGCTGAGCGATACGAGGAGTGCGGTCCCGGACAATTCATCGGACGCGACCAGGACGATTCTCTGCGGTCCGTTCGGACCGACGGGGCAGCCGTTCACGCCCGCCGCCGACCAATCGGATTCGATCGTGATGAGGCCGTCCCCGGTCGCGCCGCTCGCCGGGTTGGAGCAGCGGACCGGATCGGGCGCGTCGCAGGCGAGGGGGAGGCCATCGGTGTTCACGGCCGCCGGCTGGTTCAGCTCGAAGGCATAGGCGCTGGCGGGCGCGCCACACAGGAAGTAGGAGCCGGGGCCGTGCGACATCGGCGTCTGCAGGGTGCACTCAGCCGCGGCCGGCCGCGGCGCCAGAATCAGTACGGTACAAGCCAGAACGGACAGCTTGAAGCGGCGCTGGTGGACTCCTTTGATGTCCATATACCGCGGGACCTCCTCGGCGTCAACCGACGATCGGTGGACTCAGGCATTGCACGGCGGCCCGTATAGTCGTATATGAAAGAGCAAGCACCAAGAGGTCGCTCCCCCGGACTCGTCCGTTCTCGCAGAGGAGGATGCACGATGCGCAAACTGCTGTTCGTGCTGGTGGTCTCCTGTGCAATCGGTTGGCAACCGGTGGACGCGCTTGCCGCCTGTCCAATTCCGGTTCCCGTGCTCCACGCGTTTGACTCGTTCTTCGCGTGCGCCGATGCCTCGAATGTATCGGCGCTGGCCTATGAGATCGCCGACCCCCTGGCGGTCAATACAGGCGCGCTCGACATCGCCTGTGAGTCGTTCGACGGTGCCGCCTGCTTCGGCAACAGCGGGGTGCAGGGCGATGGCATGGTCACCATCGAAACCGACTGGTCCTACCCGGGCGCGGCCGGGTGCCCCGCCTCCCCTGCGTTTCCTGTCCCGCAGCGGATCGTCGTGGTCCTGCAGGGCTCGGACTCCAACGGCATCGTCGTTTCCCTCAGCGGGGCCGATCCGTCGTTGGGATACGCGGTCGAGGCGGCGCACAAGTTCGATCCGGCGACGAGCACAGTGTCTCCTCTCGCCTGTCGGCATAACCGACCGACACTGCTCTCCTACTCCGACAATTCCGATGGCACCGCTACGGTCCGCTTGCACCTCGATCCGCCGCTGGTCTACAGCGACTGCGATCCCGATTCTCTGGGTGTTGTCGCGTTCGGGACTACCTGTCCGGATGCCTTCAGCCCTGCTGCGCCGGTCGACAATCTGTACGTGAACCAGGAGTCCTGCTCCCCGTCGGTCGACCTGCGTCGCGCCCGGTGGTCGAACGCGGGCATCCGCCCGGACGCGAACGGAGACGTGACGCTGAGGCTGTCGCGCGGCCAGACCCCCCAGTTCCCATGCGTCGATGTCGGTTATACGGCCGATATCGGCGGGGGGGAGAGCGGCGCGATCATCGGCTTCATCCGGTTCTTCGGAGTAGGGTGTCCAGACGACGATGGCGACGGCTACAGCGTGTGCCAGGGAGATTGCGACGACCACGACCCTGCTCGGCATCCTGGCGCCGCCGAGCTGTGCAATGGCCAGGACGACGATTGTGACGGACTGGTCGACGAGGGGCCCGGCGGAGTCGATCCGGACCATGACGGAATCCCCGGCGCCTGCGACAACTGCCCGCTCGTCAGCAATCCCGATCAGAGGGACAACGACGCCGACGGGGTGGGTGACGCGTGCGACAACTGCCCCACGGTCTCGAATCCGACGCAGTCGGACACCGACGCCGACGGTGTCGGCGACGTCTGCGACAACTGCTCGAGGACACCGAACACCAACCAGCTCGATACCGACGGGGACAGCTTCGGTGACGCCTGCGACAATTGCCCGACGATCTCGAATCCGGGTCAGTCCGATATCGACGGAGACGGAGTCGGCGACGTCTGCGACAACTGTCCCTTCATCCCCAACCCGAACCAGGACCCGAAGTTCTGCGAATGCTTCGACGTGTCACTGACGATTAGCTTCTCGAGCCCGGCCGGGAAGGGCTCGGGGCTGGTGACCTGGAGGTCGTGCCCCGAGGTCGATATCGTGGGTTTCAACGTCCTCACGATCGACCAGCGCGGAAACCGCGTCCAGCTGAATCCGCTGCTCATCCCGTGCGAGGAATGCGTCACCGGGCTGCCCCACACCTACAGCACCATCATCCCGAAGCACAAGAGCGGTCGGAATATCTTCCTTGAGGTGCTGCGCCTCAACGGTACGGTGGCCTTGTTCGGCCCGGCGGTGAAGCAATAGCAGCCGGGGGATATAACTAGCAGACCTCGGCCTTGCGGATCCACCCCGGCGACTGGATGAAGCCCTCGTCCGAGAAGACGATGTCGGAGTGGCACTGGAACGCGTGCCTGCAGGCGTCTTTCAGGCGCAACTCCTTCAGGCTGTCGGCGTGGCCTCGCGTGTTCACCCTGAGAGGGATCTGCCGCTGCGCCCGCTCATCCAGCGGGTCCTCCTGGCCGAAGTGGAGCCTGTGCGACAGCTCCAGTCCCAATGGGGCGGCCAGGACGCACACCCCGGAATCGTCTTTCTGGACTTGCGGGCTCAGGGTGTGGAAGAGAGAGCCCTCGAATGGACACTGAGCAAGGCGTGCCGGAAAGCCGAGCCGCCGTCGCTGACCCTGCCTCCTCATTCGCTAGACTAAGCGGGGACACACAGCTAGACTACGCGCGGAGAGGTACCGAAGTGGTCGCAACGGGCCCGCCTCGAAAGCGGGTTGGGGCCTAATCAGCCCCACGTGGGTTCGAATCCCACCCTCTCCGCCATTTCTTCCTGTTCCGAGAGGGTCACCGGCATGCCGGCCCTCAATCCCGAACTTCGAATCGTCCGCGACCCCGAAGAGCTGGAGCGCGCCGCGGCGGGCGAGTTCGCGCGGCTCGCGCGGCAGGCCGGGCCGAAGCGGCCGTTCGCAGTGGCCCTCTCCGGTGGCAGGACGCCGGCGGGGATGTACGCGCGGCTCGCGCAGGATCCGTATCGCAATCTCGTGCCGTGGCCGGCGATTCATCTGTTCTGGGGCGACGAGCGCCATGTCCCGCCCGACCATCCCGACAGCAACTTTCGCATGGCCCAGGAGGCGCTGTTGTCGCGGATCACGCTGCCGGAGGCGAACGTGCATCGCATCCCCGCGGAGAACCCCGACGCGACGGCCGCCGCGATCGACTACGAGGCGACGCTGCGCTCGTTCTTCAGCCTGAAGGAAGGGCAGGTGCCGCGGCTGGATCTGCTCCTGCTGGGGCTCGGGGCCGACGGTCACGTCGCGTCGCTGTTCCCGGGTAGCGATGCCCTGCGCGAGGGCACCCGTCTGGTGGCGGCCCCGTGGGTCGAGAGTCTGCAGGCCCGGCGGATCACCCTGACGCCGCCGGTGATCAAGAATGCCTCGGAGATCATGGTCCTGGTCGCGGGCGAGGAGAAGGCCGGCGCGCTGCGGCAGGCGCTGTCCGGCGCCGGGACGGTCGACGACTGCCCCGCCCTGCTCCTCAGGGAAGCGCGCGGGCGCGTCATTTTCATCGCGGACCGCGCGGCCGCGCGGTCGATGTGATACTGTCGCTCTCCCTTGGGCCCGATGCCGGGCCGGGAAGGAACGATGAGCGAATCGCCGCGCTCCCCGTCCCACTTCCCTGGAGGCATTCCGCAGGGCGCGCAGGGCGCAGATCTCGCCTTCTACACCATCGCGGACAGGTATCTCGACGACTCGATGCGGGCCTATCCCACGGGCTCGACGATGGCAGGCTATCACGAATACGACGGCCTGCTCGAAGACCTCGGCGCCGCCGCGATCCTGGAGAAGATCGACATGGCGCGGCGGTTCCAGGCGGAGCTCGCGCCGATCGATCCCCGGTCGCTGACCACGAGCGCCCGCATCGACCATCGCCTGGTGACCAACGACGTCGACGCCACGCTCCTCTCCCTGAGCGAGCTGCGGCCGCACGAGCGCGACCCGCAGAGCTACGTCGACCTGCTCGGGAACTCGACGCTCTACCTGACCCTCCTGGATCCCGGCTCGCCGGCCTGGTCCGATCGCCTGGCCTCGCTCCTGTCGCGCATGCAGCAGGTGCCGCGCTTCCTGAGTGACGCCCGCGCGAATCTCAAGAACCCGCCGCGCGTCATGACGGACATGGTGATCCACACGAACGCGGGGAGCATCGCCTTCTTCGAGAGGACCGCGCCGACCCTGTTCGGCAGGGCCCCGGCGCTGGCGCCCCGGCTCGAGCGCGAGAACGCCCGGGTGCTCGAGGCGCTGCGCGACTACCAGCGGTGGCTGGAAGAGGACCTGCTGCCCGATTCGCGCGGGGACTGGCGGCTCGGCAAGGACCTCTGGACCCGCAAGCTGCGGCTCACCCTGCAGTCCCTGCTGACACCGGAGGAGATCCTGCGGCGCGCCCAGGAGCAGCTCGAGGCCGATCGCCGCCGCATGCTCGAGATCGCCCTGCCTTTGCACCGCTCGCTCCATCCGGGTCACCGTCACACCGAGTCCGGCGACGATCTGATCAACGCCGTCGTCCGCGAGGTGCTGGACGATGTGACGAAGCGCCACTCGACGCGCGACACGCTGTTCCGCGACACGCAGCGGGCGATCGCGCGGATCAAGACCTTCATCCGGGAGCGCGACCTCATCCAACTGCCGCCCGACGACGACAACTTCGTGGTCGAGCCGACTCCCGGCTTCATGGACGGCGTGGCGGTGGCGTTCTTCAATCCCCCGCCGATCCTCGAGCCCGATCTGAAGAAATCGTTCTGGATCTCCTCGGTGCCGCGCGCGGGCTCACCGGAAGAGGACCGCGTCCTGGAGGAATCGTTCCTGCGCGAGTACAACGACTACGCGCTGCAGGGACTGACCATCCACGAGGCGTTCCCCGGCCACTACGTGCAGTACTGGCACGCGCTGCACTCCCCCATCGCCACGGTCTACAAGAAGATCTTCTCCTCGGGGACGTTCGCCGAGGGCTGGGCGGTCCTGGCCGAGAAGATGATGTTCGAGAACGGCTACGCCGAGGCCGAGCCGGAAAACCTTCTGATCCATCTCAAGCAGAGCCTGCGCGTGCCCCTCAACGCCATTCTCGACGCCCGCCTGCACACGACGGCCATGACCGACGAGGAGGCGGACCGCTTCGGGCTCGACCTGCTGCAGCGCCTGGGCTTTCAGGAGGAGGCGGAGGCGCGCGGCAAGCTGCGCCGCGCCAAGCTCTCGTCCACGCAGCTCTCGACCTACTTCGTCGGCTACCTCGAGTTGTCGGACATCGTGCGCGAGGCGCGCCGGCGAGCGGGCGGGCGCTTCAATCTGCGGGCCTTCCACGAGCGCCTGCTGTCCTTCGGCACCATCCCGCCGCGCGACGTGCGCGAGCTGCTCGCGGGCGGGACCAATCCCTAAAAGACGATGTCGATCGCCGCGCGGAAGCTGCGCGGGGTTGCCGGGTGCGTGTGGATGTCCGGCGTGCCCTGGGGCGGCTCGCCCGGCAGGCGCGAGGTGTAGTAGTAGTCGATATCGTTCGCTTCGGCGTCGAACAGGTTGAAGACATCGATGAGGGCGCGAACCGAGTGCGCTAGCCGGCAGCCGATCTGCGCGTTCCACAGCGTCGAGGACCCGGAGCGGACGCTGCCGTCCTCGATCAAGGGCCGGGGGCTGAAGTAGCGGACGCGCAGGCTTCCGAACGCGCCCTTCGCCCCGTGCACTGCGATCCCGGCCGTGACGACGTCACGGAGGGCCCCGGGGATGTGGTCGCCGATGGGATCCGGGTCGGTGAAACGGGCCCTCGAGCTTGACCAGTCGGCGTCCGCGGTGAGCCATGGAAGCGGCGAATAGTAGGCCGACCATTCGATCCCCTGCCGGTGACTCGGCCGACCGGCTTCGGTGGTGCCGGCGTCACCGGAGAAGACCAGCTCGGAACCGAGGTCGAGGCTCCAGAGGGTGAAGGTCGTCTGGAGGTGCTGGACGAGGACGCTTCGCAGACCGACCTCGACGCCGCGGGCGCGCACCAGCGGCGTCACTCTCTCGGCGGGCGAGCCGGTGATCGGGTCGATGCTGATCGTCGTACCGCGCGCATCGTTGCTGTGGTAGCCGTAGCCGGCGTTCAGGTAGAACTCCGTCCTGGCATAGGGGCCGATCACGACGGACAGCTTCGGGCTCGCGATCGAGGCGCTCTGGTCGCCGGAATTCTCCGGAGTATCGCTGCGCACGTGGAACCGGTAGAGGTCCCGGCGCAGCCCGAGGACGGTGCGCAGCTCCGGCGACCACTGCGTGGCGGTCTGGACGTACACCGCCCCGCTGGATTCGCCGACGCTGTCCTGCCTCGTCGTCGTCAAACGCGAGCGCGCCCGCGTGTGGTACAGCCCGACGTTCGAGATGTCGTCGTTGCGGAGCTGCACGCCGACAGTGTTCTCGGTGTAGTGGCCGAGCCAGTCGGCCCGCCACTCCCGGCTTCCCTGGACACCAGTCACGAAGCGCTCGTCGGCCTGCTCGAACTGGTCCCCATTGACCGGGTCGTCGAGAAAATACGTGAAATTGGAGAACAGATCGAGCCCGTAGCCGATCGCATAGGCGCTCAGGCGGGTCAGCCTTCGATCCTCCGTGCGCTGCCACTCCGAAGAGAGGCTGTAGCGGTGCGTCCGGCCGCCGTCAGTCGGATCGATCGCGCCGAACCGGGAAATCCGGCCGCTCGCGATCGCCCGGTCCGGCACCTGATCGGTGGAGTTCCAGCGCGCCTCGTACGCCATGGCGGTCAGTGAGAGGCCGCTCCGCGCGTCCCCCCGGCTGTAACGGAGGACGCCGTTGTATCTCCTCAGATGGTCGGGATGCACCCACGGCCCGTCGTTCTTCCCGAATTCGAACGCGTACAGCAGGCGCCCGCCGCCGGCCTCGGGTGAGCGCGCGACGAGGACGCGCCCGTAGCCCTCGTCCCCTCCCGAGACTAGCGCGGTCCCCGGCGGCAGGGCGTTGACATAGTCGATGCTCGCGGCCCCGGCCGTCGCGAAGTCCCCGTCCGCGGCGTCGTACGGTCCCTTGCGGTACTGCACGCCGCTGATCAACTCGGGGATCAGGAAATTGAGATCCGTGTATCCCTGCCCGTGCGCGTGGGTCGGCATGTTCACCGGCATGCCGGCGACCGTGGTCGCAAAATCCGTCCCGTGATCCAGGTTGAACCCGCGCAGGTAATACTGGTTCGCCTTCCCCTCCCCGCTGTGCTGGCTGATGACCAGGCCGGGCACCGTCTCGAGGACCTCCGCGGGCCTGAGGATCGGACGCGCCTCGATCTGGGCCGCGGTGACCGCCCCCTGGCTCGCCGCATCCGCGACCCCGATGAGGCTCTCCTCCGGGTTCGGGACGTCGGCGAGGTTCGTGAACGTGTTCCTCGCCGTCACCACGACGTTCGCCGTGATCGAGAGGCGCAGGACCGCGTCGACCGCCACGATGTCCCCTCCGGCGACCGCGACCTCTTTCTTGACGAGGCTGGAGAAATTCGGCAGGCGGAAGCTGATCTGATAGGAACCCGGCGGGACGCCCGGGAGCGCGAACAGCCCCGAGCGGTCGGTCACGGTCCCACGGCCTCGCGGCAGCGACGGGCCGGTCATCTCGACGCTGACACCGGGCAGTGGCTCGCCGGACTCGCCCGTGACGTGTCCGGTGACCAGGGCAACTGGAACCGCGCCGGTAGCGTCCGGGACCGTCTCGTCGGAGCCCCATGCCGGGGACGCGAGATACACGATCATGAGGACGAACAGTCTCGTCCGGTACGCTCT
>DAISWT010000005.1:9619-13467 GCA_036826235.1 Acidobacteriota bacterium
CCCCGCCTGTGGCTCGTCGCAGGATTATACGTTCGGGCGCCCTGCCGCGGATTCCGATTGGTCCGTCGCACGGCGCATTGATACCATGCGGAGCGTCCGCGATCGGACCCGTCCGGGCAGAGTGAATCCCTGGACGGATGAGAACCATCTCAAAGGGGCAAGGAGGCGACTCATGCGCGCTGCCGTGATGACCGAGGTCAAGAAACCGTGGACCCTCAAGACGCTTCCGGACCCGCGCCCGCAGCCGGGCCAGGTGCTGATCCGCATCCGCGCCAGCGGCATGTGCGGGACCGACCTGCACGCGCACCACGGCGTCATGCCGGTGCCTCTGCCGCTCGTCCTGGGCCACGAGCCGGTGGGTGAGATCGTGGAGGTCGGCGCCGGTGTCAACGGCCTGCGCGCCGGCGACCGGGTCGGCGTCTCCTGGACGCAGAAGGGCGACGGCCGGTGCCGCTTCTGCCAGGAGCAGCGCGACAGCTACTGCCCCGAGGCGCAGACCTGGGTGCAGATGGGCGGGGGCAACTCCGAGCTGATGCTGGCGTGGGCCACCGGGTGCACGCTGGTCCCGCAGGGGCTGAGCGACGAGGCGGCGGCGCCGATCTTCTGCGCCGGCTACACGGTGGTGAGCGGCCTGCGCAACGCCGAGCCGAAACCGGGCGAGCGCGTCGCGGTCCTCGGTATCGGCGGGCTGGGGCATCTCGCCGTGCAGTACGCCAAGGCGCTCGGTCTCGAGGTCTTCGCCCTCACCGGCAGCGCCGCCAAGAAAGACGAGGCCAGGCGGCTCGGCGCCGACCAGGTGATCGTCGCCGGCGACGACCTCGGCCGGGCGCTGCTCGACGCCGGCGGGGCCGACGTCATCCTCGGCACGACGAACTCCGCGGTCCATGCCACCCAGGCGTTGCGCGGTCTACGGCCCGAGGGCCGCATGGTCAACATGGGGCTGGTCGACGGCGCGATCCAGGTCGACCCGATGCACTTCCTCGGGACCCAGGTCCGGCTGGTCGGCAGCCGGCAGAACCACCGGCGCGACCTGGTCGAGGCGCTTGCCCTCGCCGCCTCGGGCAAGGTCAAGCCGGCGATCGAGGTCTATCCGCTCGACAGGATCAACGAGGTCCGCGACCGCCTCGAGGCGGGCAAGGTCCGCTACCGGGCGGTCATCAAGCACTGATCCATGCGCATCGCCGAGCTGTGGCGCTACCCCGTCAAGTCGATGGCCGGCGAGCCGTTGCATCAGGCTGTTCTGCGCGGCGACGGCATCTCCGGCGACCGCGTCGTGCATGTCGGGGACGCCCGCGGGCGGGTGATCACGGCGCGCACCCGTCCGTGCCTCCTGGGCCACCGCGCCACGCTCGGCCCGGACGGCGAGCCGCTGGTGGACGGCCGCCCGTGGTGCTCCGAGGAGGTCGGTCGTGATGTCGTCGCCGCCGCCGGTCGGGGCGCCCGTCTGATACGCTACGACGGTCCCGAGCGCTTCGACGTGCTTCCGCTGCTGGTGGCCACCGACGGCGCCATCCAGGCGCTCGGCCACGATCGGCGCCGCCTGCGGCCGAACATCGTGATCGGCGGCGCGGCGGGTCTGGCAGAGCGGGGGTGGGAGGGGCGGGCCCTGCGCGCCGGTCCGGCGATCATCGGCGTCGACAGTCTGCGCGCCCGCTGCGTCATGACCACCTACGATCCCGACACGCAGGAGCAGGACAGGAAGGTCCTCGAGCGCATCGTGCGTGAGTTCGACGGGCGGCTCGCCCTCAATTGCTACGTGATCCAGGAGGGGACGATCTCGATCGGCGATCCGGTCGAGCTGATCGACGCCCCGGACCTCAGGGAACGATCGTCCCCCTCGCCGTGAACATGTCCAGGTTGTTCTTGTCGCGCCGATCGGTCCAGACCGGGAAGACGCCCGTCCCTGTCGCCGCCAGCCCGATGTAATCCCCGATGTAATCGAGATTGCCGAGCACCGACGAGACCGTCGAGACCCGCACGTTCGGGGAAAAGGTGACGCCGTCGAACGTGTTCGTGTAGAAGGCGTCGTAATCGACGTTGGCGGGGTCCAGCCGCTTGTCGAGCCAGGCCAGGCTCACCAGGCCGTTCGGGTGGGCGGCGATCCACGGGAAGAACTGGTCGGAGGCGTTCGTCTCGTCGCTGACCTTGACCGGGGCGGTCCATGTCTTGCCGCCGTCCCTCGACACGGTCAGGCGGAGGTCGGAGTTGTCGCAGGGGGGCAGGAAGAACTGGCTGTTGCAGGAGCCGCGCGCGAAATCGATCCAGGCCACCCAGATGGCGCCGTCCGGCGTGATGGCGGCGGTCGGAAAGCTGTTGGCGCGGAACCCGACAAGCGGTGTCGCATAGAACTTCGGGTCGGAGTTCCTGAGAAAGAACTCTCCCGGGCTCGGCAGGCCCGAGGCGATCCGAGCCGGGGCGCTCCAGCTCTTGCCGCCATCCCTCGACTTCGCGAACTTCAGGTTCAGCATTCCGAGGCCGTCGAATTCGGAATAGATGTCGTAGACCGTGCCGTCGGGGGCCACGACGGGGACGCTGGCCTCGACGATCGACGACGAGCTGCCCCTGTCGAGAACCACCGGCGGCGACCAGCTGGCTCCGCCATCCTTCGACGACGTCATCCGGATCCCCTCCACGAACACCGGCACATGGTCCTCGAAGGTGTAGCTCAGGTAGAGGTTCCCTTTGAACTTGCTGCCGGCGCTGGCATCGGCCGCCATGTACGGCTTGTCGGTCACACCGGCGCCGGCGAGACCCCTGGCGACCACGACGAAGCCGGGGAACGAGCGGCCCCCATCGGTCGATCGTGCGACGAGGATGTCCGTTTCGAGCGAGTCCCCGAGCGAGGACCCGGGGCTGTGTCCGTTCAGGTAGGCGTAGTAGAAGGATCCGTTCAGATCCGCCGTGACGGAAGGGTCGGCGCAGAATTCATTACGATCGGGCACCACCGGGAGCCGCCCGCCTGGGGTCCACGTCGAGCCGCCGTCGCTCGTCGTGCTGAAGTAGCAGGAGAGCCCTCCGGCCGTCGCCGTGTTGTCTTTGAATCCCGCCACGACAATGAGCGGATCCTTCGGGCTGGCCGCGACGCTCGATTCGTTCTCCTCGATCGAGTTCGGCAGGCCGGGATCGCCGATCAGCTCGATATTGGGGCCGAACGCGACGCCTGCGCCTCCGCCGGCGCCCGCCGCGAGGCCGGTCTGGATCGCAAACAGCACGACTGAACCTGAAAGCAGGACCCCCGTCGGGTGCAGGAAGCGGCGAACTTGGCGGGCGCGGGACATGGTGTCTCCTCCGTTGTGCGAGTGGGCGTGGCCTTCTGCAGAGTGATGTACGACGAGAGGCTCGCCCGGTCAACCCCTATTCGCTCGACGACCCGGCAGCTGACGGGGTAGGCTAGAGGTTTCCCAAGGAGGGACGGAATGTCCCAGCCGATCCGAATCCCGAACGGACCTCGAGTCCGGCTGAAGGATTTCGATCCCGGCGACACCACGCGCTGCCGTGACAAGGACGAGGCCCTGGAGGTCCTCCAGAAGCAGGTCCGCCGCATGGCCGAGCTGCAGCAGGTGCTCTTCGCCCAAGGGAAGCACGCACTGCTGATCGTCCTGCAGGGGATGGACGGCGCCGGCAAGGACGGCACCATCCGCCACGTCATGTCGGGGCTCAACCCTCAGGGATGCCGGGTCACCGCCTTCAAGGCTCCGACCCCGGAGGAGCGCGCGCACGACTTTCTCTGGCGGGTGCACCGCGAGACGCCGCCCCTGCGCATGATCGGAATCTTCAACCGCTCGCACTACGAGGACGTGCTGGCGGCGCGCGTCCTCGAGATCGTGCCGCGGTCGGTCTGGCGGGGG
>DAISWT010000005.1:13494-21277 GCA_036826235.1 Acidobacteriota bacterium
CGAGAAGCTCCTGGCCGACAGCGACGTGACTGTCCTGAAGTTCTTCCTGCATATCTCGAAGGACGAGCAGAAGGAGCGGCTGGAGAAGCGTCTCGAGGATCCCCGGCGCACCTGGAAGTTCGATCCGGTCGACTGGGAGAACCGCAAGCGCTGGAAAGATTACATGGCCGCCTACGAGGACGCCATCAACCGCTGTAATACCCCGTGGGCGCCGTGGCAGATCGTGCCGGCGAACAAGAAGTGGTACCGGAACCTGGTGGTGTCCGAGCGAATCGTGCGGACCCTCGAGGAGATGCACCTGGAGTACCCGGCTCCCCCGCCGCGGCCCGGCGGCAGGAAGTAGCGACGTGGTCGCGTTGCGCCTGCGATGCGCTAGGCGCTCTCCGACTCGATCTCGTCGTAGGTCGGCACACGCCGTGCCCGCGGCCCCTCCAGCCTCTCCGCCTGGAACAGGATCAGCGCGGCGAGCCTGCGGGCTTCCTGACGGGCCAGACGGACCACCCGGTAGTCGTCGGGGTCCGTCCCCCGGACGTGCATCTCGACGCACGACCGGAATGGATTGCGCACGACGAGGACCTCTCCCGTCACTTCATCCACGACTTTCATCTGGATCCCTCCTGACGTGGAACCGGACAATCCGATCCACGCACCCTTAATCTGACGGGTCCAGATGGAGATTCTGTGACCCTTCGGTTGCGGGCGGGTGAAGTATGCGGGTTTGGGGAAATCCCCGATTCAGGCCTGGGCTCGCGCCAACGCCGGAGCGATGACCGAGTGGCCGTGGAGGGACACTTTCAGGCCATACGTCGCCATCGCGACCAGCACGGACGCCACCAGAAGGGTGCCGGCGGCATACCATGAGGTGAGATCGACCGTCAAGGGGAAGGAAGACAGCAGGACCGCGGCGAAGCAGGAGACGACCCACGTGAGGACACCGAAGCGGAGCAATGCGATGAGACCGAAGGTCATGCCGCAGGCCGCGAAGATCAGGGTGGCGAGCCGACTGCCGTCCGGGAGGTCGACAAAGGAAAGCATCCCAAGCGGCACGGCGAGCACGGCGAGCCACCACCTCCTGAGCAGGATGCGCGCCAGGAGAAGAAATGCCACGCAGAACAGGCTCACCTCCAGAGCGCTGATCGGCGCCCAGAACAGGAGGCTCACGAGGTACCGCAGCCCCCGCAGCCCGAGAAGATTCGTCGGCGCGTCCGGGCTCGGAGACTGGAGGCCCAGCCAGGGCAGGACGATCCGGATGAGAGGCGCCACCATGGCCGCCAGAACGCCGAGGAGAGTGCCGATCAGGGC
Source organism: Acidobacteriota bacterium (assembly GCA_036826235.1). GTDB lineage: Bacteria > Acidobacteriota > Polarisedimenticolia > Gp22-AA2 > Gp22-AA2 > Gp22-AA3. The sequence goes on from DAISWT010000005.1 coordinate 14,797, forward strand.
ATCCCGGGCGACCAGCGGGTCGAGCAGGCGACCATCGAGCGCTCGAACCCAAGCGACGATTCCTTCCGGCCAGAGTCTCCGGAGTGTCGGCTCGAGGGCGATGTAGAGAATCCACAGCTCCGCCGAATCGAACAGCGCGTAGGCAAGATTCCCCAGCAGCAGATTCATCTCTTCGCCGCCCAGAACATGCGGTGCGCCAAAGAGCCAGGTGAACATCCTGACGACGAAAGTGAATGCCGCCAGCCGGAAGGCCCCTTCGCGATGCCCGCGTCCCTGGCGCAGGTTTCTCCGGGCGACCAGAGCAGCCCCCAGGAGGAAGCCCAGCTCGAAGACCGCGGACGCAATCCGCCGCGCATCCTGCCACGCCGTCGTGGTTTCCGGATCACCCTGCGGCGTGCTCCGCCAGGGGTAGATCATCTCGAAGCTGATCGGCCTGCCCTTGAGAGCGGCCGCCTCGATGCGGATGGGAAGACCCGACAGGGCTCCTGCCCAGGCGGCCCTGGTGTCGGCATAGACGGGAGGGATCGAGGAGGGCGGCACGGGTTGGAAGGTCCCCTGTTCGAGCCCCGCCTCCGCGAACAACCCGGCCCACTCCGGGGTCGCCGTGCTCCCGGCCGGCTCGATCAGGCGTGGCGGGACGACGGTCAGGCTGGTCAGGCGGCCCTGCGTGTCCAGAACGACCTGCTCCATCCCGGGAGTCGTAAGCGGCGGGTCGTCCCTGTCGGGCCATCGTCTGCCGAACAAGGAAGGAACGAGCAACTGGGGACTCTGACGATACCAGAAGGACACCGCCGGCGGCCGGCCGCCGCGCAAAGTCTGCCACCGCCATGGAGAATGGTCCTCCCGCGCGACATGCCTCAGATAGTCGCCCTCGCCGGTGAACCCGAAAGCGCTGTCACGGAACGGCGCGCTGTACCCGAGTTGATGGAGGATCTCCCTCGCGCGGTGCTCCAGCACTTGCGGCGGCAGCTCGAGCGGAACAAACGCCGTAATCTGCGACGACCCGGCGAGCACCAGCGCGGCGGCCAGGCCGACGACGACCCCCGAGAAGCATGCCCAGGCCTGACGGGTCCCCAGCCCGCCCTTCGCTCCCGCGGCGGCGACCAGCTCCGGCGATGGAGTCTCTCCGGCCTCGAGGGCTGCCCGCAGCGGATCCCCTCCCGGGAGCGACGCGGCCACCGCGAGCGCGGATGCGGGACGATCGTCCGGAACGCGCTGCAGGCAGCGCAGGATCACTCTCTCGATCTGCGGATCCAGCCCGGCGACGCGACTCGAAGGACTCGGGGGACCCGACTCCTCGCGCGCGCGAACCAGCTCCGCCATGCTCCCGGCATGGAAAGCCGGCGAGCCGGTGAACAGCTCGTAGAGAATCAGTCCCAGGGCATAGAGATCGCTCTGCACCGACAACGGCTTCCCGGCAAGCTGCTCGGGGGCCATGTAATAGGGAGTTCCGGCCCGATCGTTCTGGGCGCCCGTGCCGTCCTCGAGGACCGCCAGCCCGAAATCGGTGATCCGCACGTGGCCCCGGCCGTCGATCATGATGTTCGCCGGCTTCAGGTCGCGGTGCAGGATTCCCTTGTCGTGGGCGGCCGACAGCCCGGCACAGATCTGACGTGCGACCACGACCGCCTTGTCCTGCGGCAATCGTCCGATCCGTCGCAGCAGACTCGCCAGGTCCTCACCGTCGACATACTCCATCGAGATGAAGTGCCGGTGATCCGCCTCGCCGATGTCGTAGACCCGGCACACGCTGGAGTGGGACACTTGGCGGGCCATGCGGACCTCACCGAGGAATCGCGCCATGCGCGTGGCGTCACCGGCGAGCGCCTCGGGGAGGAACTTGAGGGCCACCGGCTGCCCGAGTCTGAGGTCGTCCGCACGGTAGACCTCACCCATCCCACCCTTGCCGACGAGGCCGACGATCCGGTAGCGACCGGCGACGATGACACCCGGCAGGAAGCGGTTCTGGTCGACAGGGTCCGGAGAATCAGCGAGCCTCATGATCCGGTCGGGTTCCCGCTCCGCGCCGGGCGTTATCTTTCCGAGCACCGTTTGTGTTGGCGCCGCCGTGGACGATTCGAACAGGGACCCGCACGTCGGGCAGCGACGAGCCGCCGGGTCCACCTCGCTCGAGCACGACGCACATCTGGCCATGATGGGCTCGCGCCGAATCTACTTGCGGGACGCGCATGCTGTCAACCGGGCGGAGTACGGCCGGCCGGTCGCTTCCGCGAGACCCCGATCAGGGTGACTCCACCTCGGGTTTCGAGACCTCAACGCACGCCCTCAGGCGTCCCTCGAGAAACCGCCTTTCCATCGGATTACGCACGAGCTTCAGCGCCGCCCGAAAACTCTCCCCTGCCTTTCCCCGATGCCCGAGACGAAGCTCGAACTCCCCGAGCGTCGCGAAATAGAACGGATATCCGACGAGACGCCTGCGGTCTTCGATCCCCCCGATCTCCTCCAGTCCCCGCGCGGGGCCGTCGCGCTGCGCCACGGCCACGGCGCGATTGAGCGCCACGACCGGCGAAGCCTGGATTCTCATCAGGGTGTCGTAGAGAGAGACGATGCCGTCCCAGTCGGTCTCCTGGGCGTGGCGCGCGTCCGCGTGTAACGCCGCGATGGCCGCCTCCACGTGATAGGCCGTCAGCTGGGCTCCCGTGGCGGACAACCCGAGCTCCCGGCGCCCCTCGGCGATGAGCGCGGCATCCCAGGAGGTTCGGTCCTGCGCGACGAACAACGCGAGATTGCCCGCGGCGTCCACCCGTCCGGGCAGGCGGGCGGCCTGAAAACAGAAGAGGGCCGCGAGCGCGTGGACGGCCGGCGCGGACGTCAGCGGGTTCTCCAGCAACAAGGCCACGAGGCGCATCGCCTCGTCGCAGAGCTCGGGCCGTACGGCCGACTTCGGCGAGGCGCCATGGTAGCCCTCGCTGAAGAGCAGATACAGCGCCCGCAGGACGCCCGGCAGGCGCGCGGCCGTCTCGGCGGCACCGGCCAGCTCGACCAGCCGTTTCGACCGGGCGAGGGTCTTCTTGGCGCGGCCGATCCTCTTCTGCATGGCGGCTCGCTCCTTGAGGAACGCGGCCGCCGTCTCCCCCACGCTGAACCCGCACAGGAGATGGAGCACCAGCGCCACCTGCGCCTCCTCGGGCAGCCGCGGGTGGATGCAGGAGAACATCATCCGGAGCTGGACGTCCTTCATGGCCGCCGGCCCGAAGCTCTCGTCGACGACCGGGGCCAGTGTCCATTCGGACTCGAGGAGACGTGTCAGCTCCGGCGCGAACTTGCGCACCGTCCGTTCGCTCCGCAGGACGTCCAGCGCGCGATTCTTGGCAGCCGTCAGCAGCCACGCGGAGGGGTTCTTCGGCACGCCGTGGAACTTCCAGGTCTCCAGCGCCCGGCAGAAGGCGTCCTGCACGACGTCTTCCGCCAGGGCCAGATTGTGGATGCCGAACAGACGGGTGAGGATCGCCACGAGGCGGCCCGCCTCCCGTCGAAACAGGTGCTCGGCTAATTCCATGTCGCTACATCGCGATCGGCATCACCGGGCGTACTTCGACCAGGCCCCCGCTCTCGATGCCGGGGCACCCCGCGGCCAGCTCGGCCGCCTGATTCAGGTCCCTGGCCTCGATGACGGAGTAGCCCCCGATGATATCCTTGGTCTCCGCGTACGGCCCATCGCTGACCGTCCTGTGTTTGCCGCCGACCACCTTGCCCGCGCGCTCGAGCGGCTGGCCCAGATTCTTCAGGTGGCCGCTGTCGCTCAGGTCCTTGAACCACGCCCTCCACTTCGTCATCGACTTCTGGGCCTCCTCCGGGCTCATGGTCTTTAGGTTGCGTTCGCCGCGGTACAGGAAGATGAACTCGCTCATGGGGTTTCTCCTTTTGTTTTTGCTCCTTCGGTGAATGAACGTTCGGGGACCGCTGGAGCGGACAATTTTCTCGGACTACCCTGCCCGTAGATCGATATTGGCGCGGTCGAGATCGAGCTGCAGCTCCTGGTGGACTCTGTCGTTGACCACACCCTGGTCGCGCAGCGTCAGGAGCGCGTCGGTCTGCGCTCGATAGACGGCCCGGCGGACGTCGCCGGCGATCGACAGCCGCCGCAGCGCCTGGGCCCGCGCCATCGCGTCCTCGTCCTGCAGCGAGGCAAGTTGATCCGACATCGCGTCGCGCAGGCGATAGACGGCGATCGGGCAGCTCTCCTGCGAGCAGAAGGCGTCGAGCCTCGTGATCCCGGCCGCGAGCATGGCCTCGTGCGCGCGACGGACCTCGGCGTCGGTCGGGTCGGCGTCGGACAGACCGAGCCGACGCACGAGCGGCAGGAGCGTCACACCCTGGCCGATGAGCGTCACCAGGATCACGACGAGAGTACAGGCAATGATCTCGGCGCGGCCGGGGAACGGCGTGCCGTCCATCAACGTGGCCGGCACCGACAGCGCCGCCGCCAGCGACACCGCGCCGCGGACGCCACACCATGACGCCAGCATCACACCGCGCGGGCTGGCGTAGCCACCCTCACGCTGGCGCAGCCGCGGCGAGAGCCACAGCGGCACGTAGGCGCCGGGAAACACCCAGACGAACCTGGCCACGATCACCGTGACCCCGATCCATAGGGCGCTCCCGATGACACCCGGGACCGTCGCAATCGCCTGCTTCAGGCGATCCGGGGCTTCGAGTCCGATGTAAAGAAACATGAGGGCGTTGAGCAGGAACGCGAGCTGCTCCCACGAGGAGTACAGCTCGACCCGGCTCTCGGGCGCGATGTAGTGGATCCGCCACGACGCGACGAACCCGGCGATGACCACCGCCAGCACGCCGGAGGCGCCCGCATGCTCGGCCAGGAAGTAGGCGGCGTAGGGGGCCAGCAGCGAGAAGACGAACAGGACCTGGGTGCCGCGCACGAAGTAGTTGAGCGTGGCCGCGGCCAGTCCGACCGCCGCCCCGATCACGATGCCGAATCCGGCGATCCGGGCGAAGCTCGACGCGATCCGCCCGCCCTCGAACACCCCCGTGAGCACCACGGCCGTCGCGAGCCCGGCGCCGAGGAGCCCGGTGGCATCGTTCACCAGGCTTTCGCCGCCGAGGATCGCGGTGAGTCGTCGCGGCACGCGCAGCCGCTCCAGAACGGCGTGGACGGCGACGGTGTCGGTCGGGGACACGATCGCGCCCAGAAGGAAGCAGGCGGCCCACGGCAGACCTGGCAAGGCCCGGTGGGCGACCAGCCCGACGGCCAGGATCGTGAAGGCCACCAGCCCGATCGCCAGCTGCAGGATAGGCCGCAGCCAGCGCCGGAAATCGATCCAGGACGCCTCCCAGGCGTCGGCGTAGAGCAGCGGCGGCAGGAAGACCGCGAGGATCACCCCCGGCGCGATCTCGAGCGAGGGGAGGGACGGGATCAGCGACCAGACTACGCCGGCGACCGCGAGAAGAACCGGCGCCGGGATCGCGACCTTCGGCGCCAGGAAGGAGATCATCCCGATGACACCGAGCATCAGGATGAGGATCGGCAGGATGCCCATTCATGGAGTATCGCATGGGCGCCTGCGATTGAGGGTCTCGAGGTCGGTCAGTCCACCTCCCTCATTGTTCGTATTTCTCGACGATCTCCGGTGGGCGGACCCGCGCCCGATCGGGGTCTTCGTGAAATTCCCGGAGCGCCCGGCGCTGACGCAGCAGATCCCAGCACTGATCGAGCTCGATCTGAATCTTGGTCAGCCGCAGCTGGTCGGCGTCGGAGAGACTCTTGTTGCCGTAGAGCTGATGCTCCTCCTTCACCAGTCGCTCGATGTGCTCGCGCACGGGTTGATCGGCATCCCGATCGTTCATGGCTGAGCCTCCTGATAAGGTCCTTGGCGGTCGAGTCTAGACGGGTCCGTGCCGATCCGGCGAACGTTTCGAGCGGGAGACGGACTCTTGCGCCGCAACGCGCCTCACGCGTATGCTCGCGGTCTGCACACGAGACACGCGCCCTTCATGTCGGAGGAGGCCGGCTCACTGAGCGACGCATGGCGCAGATGACACCCGCCGAGCAGGAGGCCTTCCCCAGCCTGACCGCCGGGCAGATCGCGCGGATCGCCCCGTTCGCGCGCGAGCGCGATCTCGCCGACGGCGAAAGCCTCTGGGAGGCGGGGGATCGCAACAGGCCGATGTTCGTGGTGGTCCGGGGCGAGATCGAGATCCTCTCGGGCGCCGATCACGTGGTGACGGTGCACAACGCCGGTGCCTTCACGGGTGACGTCGATCTTCTGTCGGGCCGGCCGGTGGTCGTGCGCGCGCGCGCTCGAGGCGCCGCGCGCGTCCTCGAGCTGCCTTCGGCCCGCCTGCGGTTGATGATCCAGACCGACGCGGAGCTGAGCGAGATCTTCCTGCGGGCGTTCATGATGCGCCGCCTGGCGCTGATGGCCCAGGGCGGGGGTAATGTCGTCCTGATCGGCTCGCGCCATTCCGCGGGCACGCTCGCGCTTCAGGAGTTCCTGAC
>DAISWT010000006.1:0-18811 GCA_036826235.1 Acidobacteriota bacterium
GCGAGCGTCGTGACTCCGATCAACACAATCTGGCGCACGGACACCCACTAGAGACCAAGTGGCGCCGGGCCGCCGCCCGGCGCCGAGTCTCTCCTCAACGCACCGCCGCCATGACCGAACGAGATCTCCGATCGGTCCGTAGGACGGCTCCGGGGCGCCTCGTTGAAGTCGCTCGCAGCAAATGAGTTGCGGGCGCCCTCACGCTGATCATTCAAGAATTCTTCAACCACACCGGGCCAGACTCGCGCGCGGAGAAAGGAGGTCCGGTACATGTCGAAACGAATGGCTCTGGCCGTAGGCCTGCTGCTTGGCTGCTTGTTCGCCCATTTCCCCGTGGCCGCCACCGACGGGACGCACCAGGGGCTGGCGCTCCTCGCCGTCGAGCCCGCCAACGCCGACGGATCCGTCGACGGGATCGCGACTTTCGGAGGCGTCATGCCGGCATCGTCCCGGCTCGACGGCATGAGGGCGCTCGGGCTCCGCGTCCAGGGGTTCCAGAACCTGCCCCTCGCCCTGTTGCGGGGACCGCGCTCCGCCATGGTCCAGGCAGTCACCAGCGGGCTCGCCGCCGATGTCTATCCCAACGAGCGTCTGCGGCTCGATTCGGTTGCCTCGGATGCCGCGATCCGCGCCAACGAGGTGCAGGCCCTCGGGATCGATGGCGCCGGAGTGGGTGTCGCCATCGTGGACAGCGGCATCGATGCAACGCACCCGGACCTCAGGAACCGCGTCACCCACAACGTGAAGATCGTCGACGGGTCGGCGGTCGGGGTGTCGACCGCGCCCCTGGTGATCCCGGTCGATCAGGGCCCGTACAACGACAGCGATACGTCGGGCGGACACGGCACGCACGTCGCGGGGATCGTGGCGGCGGACAACACCGACGGCCAGGTCCTCGGCGTGGCGCCCGGGGCCGAATTGATCGGCTACGGCACCGGCGACGCGGTGTTCATCTTCAGCATCCTCGCCGCCTACGAGGACATGCTCACGCACCGCGCCGACTGGCACATCCGGGTGGCGAACAACTCCTGGGGATCGTCGTTCCGCCTGTTCGACCCCGACGAGCCGATCAACCAGGCCACCAAGGCGGCCCACGACGCCGGCATCGTCGTGGTCTTCGCCGCCGGCAACGAAACGACGGAGATGGCGATCAATCCGTATTCCGTGGCGCCTTGGGTGATCTCGGCCGGAGCCGGAACGCTCAACCACCAGCGCGCCTCGTTTTCTTCGGGCGGTCTCGAGTTCGACGATTCGACTCTCGGTCCGCTCCCGGCGGGCGACGAGAAGCACCTGGCGTTCACGGGGGACCGGATCGGGCTGTACCACCCCTCGGTGACCGCGCCCGGCGTCGACATCGTCTCGACCGGGACGACCGGCCTCCTGGTGACCTCGCCTCCCGGCGGGACCGCCTCGGCCTCGGGAACCAGCATGGCCTGCCCGCACATCGCCGGCGTCGTCGCTCTCCTTCTGGAGAAGCGCCCGTCGCTCGCTCCCGACGAGGTCAAGTCGATCCTGCAGGTGACCGCCGGCCTGATGTCCGACACGTCCGACACGACGCGCGTCCAGCCGTTCTGGCAGTCGGGTTACGGCTATGTCGACGCCAAGGCGGCCGTCGATCTGGCGGGACGACACCGTTACGGCCAGAAGGCGATCGCGCGTCTGCAGCAGGCGGCGGATCAGCGGGTCCTGGGTGATCGGGGCTACAGCGTCCTGAGCACGGACGCCTGGACGTTCCTCGCGGCGCCCGCGACGGTGAGCGGCGTGCCCGACAACCGCACCTACAACCTTCAGGTTACCTCCGCCACCAAGGCGATCAAGGCGATCGTGTCGTATCCGTCCCTGAGCTATGTGGGGATCAACGAATTCGACTACCACCTCACGCTGGTGGACGCCGGGGGAACGACCGTTGCGGAGAGCACCGCCTCGCCGAGCGCCGGCACCTCGCAATTCCTGGTCGACCTGACGCAGGGCTCCTATGTCTACGGGACCTGGACGATCAACGTCCGGGGCGACCTCGGGGCGCAGGACCAGGACACGATCATGGGGATCCGCGTGACGCTTTCGGTCGCGCAGCTGGTGCCGCAGGTGCGCGTGAGCCCGACGCTGCCGGTGTTCACCCCCACCGGGTCGCTCACCTACTTCTTCCAGACGGGCCCGGCCGGTCTGCTGGCCTCTTCCGAGGGGTGCAATCAGCAGGCCGGAGCGCCCTTGGGCGGGCTCGCCACGGCGCAGGGCACCGGCACGTGCCAGACCGGCAGCATGGGCTATCTCGTCAACTACGGCGCGGACATCCCGGCGGAATTCGACTCCGCCCCGCTCGCCGCGCCGCTGACCGTGGGCGGGGCCCTCGGTGTCAGGTTCTACCTGGTCGACCCGGCCCAGCCGCTGTGGCAGACCGCCTTCAACCCGCGTCTCGACGTCGAGATCGACGCCGTCGACGCCAACGGCGAGCTGCTGCTGGCGGTCGCCTCCGGCGAGTGGACCGTGTGCAACACCGTCAACGGCGCGCGCGTCTGCAACGCCGGCCCGCAGCCGGTGGCGGGGATGTACACGATGCAGATTCCCCCGATCACCCTGCCCGCGGGTAGCCGGATCTCCATCCTGGCCAGGGAGACGGCGGCCGTCGCCTCCTCGTCGCGGACCGTCTACGGCGGCAGTGGTCTCGCCGCGAGCTTCGCCGACGCCGGTGTCACCTTCACGACCGGCACGCTGCAGTAGGTCACGTACGGCGCGCGCTGCCCGGGGGTCCCTCCGGGCAGCGCGCGCCCGTTCCTGTGTTGGTCTGCCGGCGCGGCCCCGTGGTACGCTGGGGTCTGATCAGCGCGTTGTGCGCCCGGATTGGCCGGAGGGAGGACCGACATGTGGAAGATGAGTGCCGTCGCGGTGGTGGCTTTCGCCCTGCTCCACGGAGCGGCCCTGGCGTCGGGAGGATCCCCAATGCCGGTCCCAAGGTCACCCGGCATGGCACCCTCGGCGCCCAGGTTGACGCCGGAGCAGGAGGCGGCGCAGAGATACAACGACGGTCTCAAGCACAAGGACAAGGCCGACGCGCTGGCGAGCGAGGCCGAGGCGGAGACGTCCAACGCGAAGAAGCGGGCCAAGCTCGAGGCCTCCGCCCGCAAGGAGTACGAGAAGGCGATGAAGGAGTTTCTCGCCGCCACCGATAGAAACCCTGCGATGTTCCAGGCCCACGGTGGCCTGGGGTACGTGTACCGCAAGACCGGAGACTTCGCGGCGGCGCTCAAGGCATACGATCGGGCCCTCGAGCTGGAGCCCAGGTACACGCCGGCCATCGAGTACCGGGCGGAGGCCTATTTGGGTGTGAACCGCGTGGACGAGGCGAAGACGGCTTACATGGCCCTGTTCAACGCCGATCGGGCGCGCGCCGATGAGCTGGCGACCGCCATGAAGAGCTGGCTGCAGAGGCGCCGTCAGGACGCGGCCGGCCTCGCGCCGGAGACCATCGAGGACTTCGCGAAGTGGCTGTCCCAGAGAGAGGAGATCGCCGGCCAGACGAGCGCCCTGATCCAGCCACAAGACTCGCGCTGGTAGACCGGCCCGCAGCCTCTCGCCCTCGTTCCCTGCTCGTTCTCCTGGGCTGCCTGGCGGCCGCCGCGCTTGCGGTGCACGCGACCGGTGTGCGGGCCGCGTCGCCGGACACGTTCGAGTGGCGCCTGCCGCCCGGATTCCCGCCGCCCCGCGTCCCCCCCGACAACCCGATGACGCCGGCCAAGGTCGAGCTGGGGCGCCGCCTGTTCTACGACACGCGGCTGTCGGGGAACGGCACGCAGGCCTGCGCCGGTTGTCACCGCCAGGCACTCGCCTTCACCGACGGGCGGCCGCGGGCGATCGGCTCCACGGGCGAGATCCATCCCCGCAGCAGCTTGAGCCTCGCGAACGCCGCCTACAACGTCGCGCTCACCTGGGCCGATCCCGACCTCCGCAGCCTCGAGGAGCAGGCGCTCGTGCCCATGTTCCGCGAACGGCCCGTGGAGCTGGGTCTGGCGGGGAGGGAGAAGGACCTGGTGGCTCGCCTGGAGGCCGACAGTCTCTACGTCGGGATGTTCCGCGCCGCCTTTCCGGGCGAGCCCGGCGCGATCCGGATCGGCAACGTGGCGCGGGCGCTGGCCGCCTTCGAACGCACCTTGATTTCCGGCGACTCGCCCTACGATCGGCTGGTCTACCAGGGACGGATGGACGCCCTGCCGGAGGCGGCCTGGCGGGGCATGCGTCTGTTCTTCTCGGACCGCCTGGCCTGCTCGAAATGTCACGGCGGCATCAATTTTTCGGGTGTGGTCGCGTTCGAGGGCATGGTGGGACGCGTGGAGCCCGTCTTCCAGAACACCGGTCTCTTCAACCTCGATGGTCTGGGGAACTACCCGGCGGAGGATGCCGGTTTGCGCTCCGTCACTCACCGGCGCAGGGACACAGGACGGTTCCGGACGCCCACGCTTCGCAACATCGCCCTCAGCGCCCCGTACATGCACGACGGGAGCATCCCGACGCTCGAGGCGGTGATCGACCACTATGCCGCCGGCGGGCGCGCCGGGGACAACAATCGCTACAAGAGCCCGCTCATCCGGGGCTTCGCGATCACCGCCGCCGAGAAGCAGGACCTGATCGAGTTCCTCAGATCCCTGAGCGACGAGTCGTTCGTGACCGACGCGCGCTTCGCCGACCCCTGGCGGCCCGCGGGCCCGTCCTGAGCTCACGGCGTCGGCCCATGTCGCGTGGCCGGTGATATCATCCATGCCCGTGGATCGTCGACAGGATGCGGAACGGGAAGGCACGGTGCCGGGGAGACTGAAGCGATGAGCCAAGCCCGCCCCCGCGTCGAGGCGTACGCACGCTGCCTCGCGGCTGCCGGCATCGCCGTCGCCCTCGCGGGTCTCGGCCGCGCTGTCCTCGCCCGCGCCGCGGGCGAGGCCGCCAAGACACCGCCCGGTCCCAGTGCGGCCCCCAAGATCAACGAGACCGTCCTGCGCGAGAGGTGCTCGGCTTGTCACCTCTTCCCGGAGCCGAAGATGGAGCCGCGCTGGGCCTGGGCGTCGAACGTGCGTGACATGTACAGGCTGCTCGACCTCTCGGAGGAGCTGCCGCCCGATCAGGTCATCGCCTGGTTCGAGAAACGCGCCCCCGAACGCTTCCCCCTTTACACGAGGGGCGCCCACTTGGACGCAGCCAGCCTGAAGACCCGGGTGCGCTCCTTCTCACCGCCCGGCCCGTTCCGGCCGCACGCCGTGTCGAACGTCCGCCTGGTCGATCTGGTTGGCGACGCCAGGCTCGAGCTGGTCGCGTGCGACATGATGAGCGGGCTGGTGCTGCTCGGGTACCCGTACCGGGACGACACCACACTGCAAGTCATCGCCCAGGTGCCCCACCCGGCGCACGCCGAAGTCCTCGATCTCGACCGGGACGGGCGCCGCGACCTGCTGGTCGCGGATCTGGGGACCGCCGCGCCGGGCGACGACACGCGGGGCAGCATCGTGTGGCTCCGCGGCACCGGTGGCGTGAGCTTCCAGAAGCATGTCCTGCAGGAAGGCCTGGGGCGCGTGGCCGACGTCGAAGCAACCGATTTCGACGGCGACGGCGACCTCGACCTCGTGGTGGCCGAGTTCGGCTGGCGCAAGGTGGGCAGCGTGTTCCTGCTGGAGAACCGGACCAAGGACTGGGACCACCCGGTGTTCGTCCGCCACCCGATCGATGCGCGCACCGGATCCATCCACGTGCCCGTGGCGGACCTCGACGGCGACAAGCGCCCCGATTTCCTGGCCCTCATCTCACAGGAGAACGAGACGATCGCCGCCTACGTCAACCGCGGCGCCCTGCAGTTCGAGACGAAGGAGATCTACCGTGCCTCCACTCCCAGCTGGGGTTACTCCGGCCTGGCGCTGGCCGACCTCGACAAGGACGGGGACCTCGACCTGCTGGCGACCAACGGCGATTCCTTCGACTTCAGCGGCCCCAAGCCGTACCACGGGATCCAATGGATCGAGAACCGTGGGGGTCTCCGCTTCCAGCCGCACGAGCCCTGGCCCATGATGGGCGCGATGCGCGCCGAGGCCGGCGACCTGGACGGCGACGGCGATCTCGACATTGTCGCGTGCGCCATGACCGGGACTCCCGCGGCCGAAAGAAATCACGAGATCCTGCTCGAGTCGCTCCTCTGGCTGGAGCAGAAGGGCCCGGGAACCTTCGAGCGCCATGCGCTCGAGCTCAATGCCTGCGATCACGCGACGCTGTCCCTGGGGGACTACGACAAGGACGGGGACCTGGACTTCGCGGTCGGCGTCTTCAACTGGCCCGGGACCCCGAAGCCGCGCTCCGAGTGGGTGTTCCTCTACGAAAACCTGCTTCACTGAGGCACGCGGCGGCAGGCCGCCGCCCTCAGCCGCCGGCGGGGGCCTCGGGAACCAACGTGTCGAGATAGGGGCGGTAGTCTTCCCGCACGCGGGTCAGGAGATCGTCCGGGAACGGCAGCACGTGCGGCTCCGGCACGCCCTGCTCCCAGACGCGCAGGATGAGTGCGGCGCCGGGCCGGAAGGCCTCCGGCGGATACTCGTACAATCCCCAGTACCCGATGTCCTTCATGCTGGCCACGTTTCCCTGGACGTTCACGATCTCCTTGATCCGGCCCGGGTGAATCGGCTCGATGATCTGATCGCCCCGCCGCAGCTCCATGCGATCGAAGTCGGTCTTGAACCGCAGCTTCCCGCCGCTGCCGGTCATGCCCATCAGGAACGCCGACCCGGCGGTCATCTTGACCTCGGGGTAGGCGCGGATCCGGACCACGGGACGGAAGTTCTCCTGGTTCTTCTGCCAGGTGTAGAAGCTCTGGCCGGGATCTCCGCCCGCCGCGCCAACCTCCTCGTCCTTGCCCCTGCGACGCTTCTGGCGGGCCTGGGCCGCCTCCTGCTCGCCCCGCAACATCTCCGAGGCGACCAGCACGGGTGTGAAAACCTGCACGTCGATCTTACCGGCTTCGAGGTGGTACTCCTTCATCTTCGGGCTCCTGGCGAGGGCCATCGTCTTGACGGTCTCGGGCGGGAACCGGAAGGTCGACTCCACCGGCAGCGGGCGGGCGGAAGGTGGTTCCTTCCCCTTCATGGCCGCGAGCGCCGAGTCCAGCGTGCGCCGCGCCAGGTGGATGCGCGTGATGCCCGAGAGGCCCGGGCCCCTGTCGGCGCCGAGCCCGAAGGTGCTGATGCCGACGACCTGGCCGTGATGGTCGAGGAGCGGTCCCCCGGAGTTCCCCGGGTTGATGTTGACGTCGCTGTAAAGGGCGTCCGTCTCGACCTTGCTCACCACTCCCTTCGTCAGGATCGTCTCGGTCGTCAGGGGATTGCCGATCGCGACCACCGTGTCGCCGACGGCGACTGGGGCGTGATCGGGTGGATCGTCGGCAAGCGGCAGGACCGGCCGGCCACGCACGGTGTCGGGGTGGATGCGCAGCACCGCCACGTCGTGAGGGGCGTCTTCGGTCACGACGACGACCTGGTGCTTGTGCCGGTCGTCGAGCTTGGCGGCGAGGAAGGTCGCGTCGGCGATCACGTGGTGATTGGTCAGGATCAGACCGTCCTCGGAGACCAGGAAGCCGGTGCCGTGGCCGCCGTCGGTCACGATCTTGAAGACGCCGTTCCGAAAGCGCTCGTAAAGGGCCCCGGCGTCCAGCTCCTTCGCCGCCGGGGTCGCCGGGGCGGTGGTCTCGACGCGCGCGTTGTCGCTCGACAGCTCGAGCGTCGTGGTCGCTCCGGCCCGGATCTGGAACTCGACGTCCCAAGAGAAGCGCTTTCCTTCGAGCTCGACCGGTCCCGTCGACTCGATCCGGTAAGCTCCCGGCGGCAGCTCCTGCCTGAGAATTCCGTCAAACCCCGTGAGGACCGGGATCGGCGACTGTCCGTCCCCCACCGGCCGGATCAGAAAGCGTTGCTTGGGCACCGGCTTTAGGGAGAGGTCGCCGGCGACCAGCACCACGCGGGCCTCCAGGCGGCCCGTGGTCGCGGCCGGCGTCCCGGCCGGGGCGGCCGACGGCGCTGCCGAAGGCGTCGCGCCGGGTAATGGCGCTAAAGAGAGCGAGAGAAAGAGGACCAGCACGAACGGGCGCCAGTGAGGCCTGCGCCTTCCAGTCATCGGAGCGCCCTCCTGCGAGCAGGGCACGCGCGGGTGCCGTGAGCGTGGGTTAACAACCCTTCAGCTTTCGCAACGTTGCCCTCAGTCTACCCTCTCCATGAGCGGGCCTGCAAGAGGCCGCTCCCGCAGCGGAGGAAAGTTCGGCGGCGTGGCGATCCAGGATGCTAGAATCGTCGCACGAAAGACGGGTCCGCGCTCATCCACGGACGCCCCGGGGCGTCTTGCGTCGACACGGCGCGGATTCGGGGGAGTGCCGCATGAACAAGATCGAACGCGATCGCCTGATCCTCTGCTATCCGGTGCTCGGAGAGTTACCCGCGGATCTTCTCCGGAAGGTGGAACAGACTGCCAAGCTCGTGCAGGCTCCCTCCGGCCGGCGGCTCTTCGGCGAAGGCAGCCCCTGCACCCATTACCCGCTGGTGGTCGACGGATTGATCCGGGCCTCGAAATGCGGACCGGACGGCCACGAGATACTCCTGTACCGGCTGAGTCCGGGAGAGAGCTGCGTCATCACGGTCGTGGCGCTGCTCGGCGACACATCCTATCCGGCGATCGGGGTGGCCGAAACGGAGCTTACCTTCTTCGGAGTCCCCCAAAGGCTGTTCGTCGAACTGGTCCTCAGATCGGGTCCCTTCCGGACCTTCGTATTCAAGTCTCTGTCCCAGAGGATGGCGCACCTGATGGCCCTGATCGACGACGTGGCCTTCCGCCGGGTCGATCAGCGGCTCGCCTCGCGCCTGCTCATCCACAAGGGGCTGATCACCGCCACCCATCAGATGCTGGCCGACGAGCTGGGGACGACGCGTGAGGTGGTGAGCCGCACCCTGGAAGCCTTCCAGGAGTCGGGGATGCTCCGCCTGGGACGAAAGAGGATCGAGATCCTGGACAGGCCCGCTCTGGACCGGGTCCACCGGGTCGACGCAGGTTGAACCGGCGACTGCGGCGACACCTCCGCCGAAAAGCGCGCGATGTGTCCGCCCCCCGGCCCCGGGTCGACGATCAGCTCCGTTAACGTCATCCCAGGACCGGAGGGGGACGGTCCCTCACTTGGGTCGAGGGTGTGGGCAATGGTTGGGCTCAAGCTAGCCCCGGTCCGCCCCCTCTTTCTGTGACTCCTGTCACGTTCGGATGATTTCCTTTCAGAGGAGCACCCTCCATGCGAAGAACGATCCTTGCAGTCATCGGCGTCATCGGGTTCACGTTCTACGTCGCGGCCACGATCGCCAAGGGACAGACTCCCGGTTCGATCAAGATCGGCGTGGTCGACCAGGAGAGGGTCCTGAACGACAGCGCGGAAGGCAAGCGGCTGAATGCGGAGCTCCAGAAGCTGCGCAGCGCCAAGATGACCGCCATCGACGCCAAGGAAAAGGAGATCAGCGCGATCCAGGAGCAGCTCCTGCGCGCGCCGGGGACCCTGAGCGAGGACAAGCGGGACGATCTCTCCCGGCAGCTCAAGCGCAAGCGGATCGAGTACGAGCGGCTCAATGACGACGCCAACGCGGAATTCCAGGAGGCCGGTGGCCGCGCGCAGGCCAGGCTCATCAGCATCTTCCGCGACATCGTGACGAAGTACGCGTCCGAAAGAGGCTTCACGGTCATCCTCGAGAAGGGGTCGATCTACTTCGCTTCCCCCACGGTGGGGATCACCGACGAGGTCCTGGCAAGGTTCAACGCGGTGGTGCCGGCCGGAGCGGCGTCACAATCCAAGAACAAGTGACATGCGCCCGCAGATTTCAGCTTGACGGATTCGCCGGTTGGGGGTAAAGATTCCGCACCTGGCCGGACCAGAGCGCCGTCATCGAAGCGCCCGCCGAGACCACCATGGATGCACTCCCAAGAATGAAGGAGGGTCGATGATGAAGAACAGAACGACGGTTCTGCGGTTCTGGGGCACCGCCCTTGCTGTCGCCTCGATTCTTCTCGTGACACCGGCCTTCGCCGCCGGCCGGTCGGACGCCCGGCAGCGGAAGCCTGTCGAGATGCCGATGCGGGTGCAGACGGAGGGCATGACCTACGACGAGTACCGCCAGCGGCAGGCCGAGCTCGGCTCGCGGCTGGCCGGGACGATGCCGGCGAGGTCCCTCGGCGCGCCTCTGCGCGTCGAGCTCACGACGGACGAGATCAACGGGGTGGAGCGGGCCCCGCGCGTCAGCGGGACGCCGTTGCAGATCGGCCTCGTGAAGGCGGCGACTCCGAGAGTCGACATCACGGGGCTGGTGACCGGCTCCGCCGACGGCGGTCCCCGGCGCGGCCCGGGCGCCCTCGCCACCCCGACGGGAGACGGAGGATACGTGTGGGCGCTCGCCGTGACCTCGTCGAGCGCCGGCGCGCTCCGGGTCCACATCGAAAATATGTCGCTGCCGGCCGGCGCGGAGCTTTACTTTTACAGCCGCATCGGGGAGGCGTTCGGGCCCTACACCGGCAGCGGTCCCAATGCGGACGGCGACTTCTGGACCGACACCGTTTTCGGCATCGAGGGGATCCTCCAGTTGCACGTGGCCGGACCGGTCACGCCCGCGGATCTGCAGCGGATCTCCCTCAGCGTGACCGAGGTGGGGATCATCCTGCCACGGTTCGCGGGGAGCGTGTCCCCGGCGGCGCCGGCGGGTTTCTGCGGCGACCCGGTCTGCCTTGTCGATGCGTCGTGCTTCAATCCGCCCGCCATCCCGACCGCCGTCGACCAGGCCAAGGACGCCATCGCGAAGATGGAGTGGGCGCAGGGGAACTTCATCTACACCTGCACCGGCGGCCTGATCAGCGACAACAATCCGAACCTGGACAACCTCGTCCTGACCGCCAACCATTGCATCAACAAGAACAACAGCGCGCAGAATGTCCAGTTCTACTGGCGGTTCCGGACGTCGAGCTGCAACGGCGCCTGCCCCAGCAACACCGGCTGGCCGTACAAGACGATGGGTTCCACGGTCACCGTGACCGGGAAGAAGGGGGACTTCACTCTCCTCCATCTGAACACGACCCCGCCGGCGGGCTCCACCCTGCTCGGCTGGACGACGACCCCCGTCGCCAACACCAACGGCGCCATGCTCTATCGGATCAGCAACCCGGATTTCGGGCCCCAGGTCTACTCCCAGCACAACGTCGACACGATCGTCGGAACGTGCGGGGGCTGGCCGCGGGGAGGGTGGATCTACAGCCGCGACATCACGGGTGCCATCGACGGCGGCAGCAGCGGCTCGCCGATCATGAACAGCTCGGCCCAGGTCGTCGGGCAGCTCAGCGGGACCTGCGGCAGCAGTCCGAGCGATCCCTGCGCGAGCGGGCCGGGAGAGGCGAACGCCACGGTCGACGGAGCTTTCGCGTTTTATTATCCGACCGTCCAGCCGTTCATCAATCCCTGAAGGGACGAGCCTATGGAGGCGTGGGACACGGAGACGAGTTCGGGATGACCGAGCCGTCCGGTGCATTCCCGAGGGCCCCCTCGGCGCAGGCGTTCTCGCCGTCCACGAGATAGTAGAAGGCGGTCTCCGCTGCCGGCGGACCCGCATCTCTCGAAAGAGTCGCGCCGTTCCCCGCCGCATCGGCGCTCTCGAAGCAGACATGATCGTACGGTGAGAGACCGCGGCTGCGCAGCAGGTTCACGGGGATGGTGCCCCGATAGGTGTTGTAGACGCTTGCCGAGGCGATCGCCGACCAGGTGATCGTCGCGGCTCCGGTCGCCGGATCCTGGGTCTCCTGGATCGTGTCCCCCACCTGGCCCGGCACCGCGATCGGGGTGTGCACGCACGCATTAGCGGAGGCATCGCAGCTGTCCGCCGTGCAGGAATTGCCGTCGTTGCAGGTCGGAGGCGTCGCCGTCAGACAGGCCCCGCTGGTGGCATCGCACGTCTCGGCGCCGTTGCAGAACAGCCCGTCATCGCAGTCGGCGTTCGCGACGCAGCCGCACCGGAAGGACCCCCACCAGCTGCCCCAGCGACCGGTGTCCTTCGTCGGACAGGCGCCCCCGCTCTGCTGACCCGCGAACTCCTGGACCGTCCAGAAGGTGCGCCCGTCGGTCGGGTCGACCTCGGTCGCGCTGTAATCGCCCCAGCGGTTGAGCGTCCCCGAGAAGGTCACAAAATACGAATCGACGCCCCCCTTGAGCATTCCCACGGGGGCCATCGTACCGGCCGTATCGGTCGGCCGGCGCGCGGTATAGAAGGCGCTGCCGAAGGTGCCCGAGTCGCTCCCCGAGAAACCCAGCGCGACGCACCCGGTGTCGTTGACGGCGATCGAGGGGTAGTAGTACCAGCGCACCGGGTCGCTCACGCGACCCTGCTGGCCGGCGGCGTTCGAGCCGCTGCCGTTAGCCAGGCCCGGGTCGACTTGATACCACGCGACCTCCGACTTCCCGACACCGTCGCGCACGGGATCATCGACGTGACCGGTGGTCCAGATCTCGCCGCCGCGCAGGAGCGCGTTGAGCAGCCGCGTGTCGCCCGTGTCGATCAGCTGCGCGCAGCCCGGCTGCGGGGCCTTGCCGAGGGGGTCGAATCCGTAGTCCGCGACCCGGATGAAGCCGAGGTCGGTGATCAGCGGGCCGGGATAGGAGAACCGTTCGATCCGGACCCACCGGTGCGTGCTGTTCGCGTGATCGGTCCAGCCCTCGTTGATGGCGTAGTTCACCGCGGTGGCGCCGAAGGTATGGGCCGGCCGCCAGTTCCCTCCGACCAACGAGCTGAAGAACTCCGACACGGTGATCGGCCCGCCCGCCAGCAGTGAGGCCTTGTCCACGACCCAGAACTTGGCCCCGGCGAAGGTCCCCGCGGGCGGGTTGTTGAACATGTTGTCGCTGATGTAGACGCTCGTCGGATCCAGCCCCAGGCCGGTGAAGTCGGCGAACTCTCCCGGAGAGGTCGCATCCGCGTCGATCGCGAACAGGGTCCACCCGAGCGTCGGGTCCGACCCCTTGGAGATCCCCACCAGCACCCAGGACGGAGCGCCGTCGCCACCGCTGTCCGAGGCCACCACGAATCGTCCGGAGTACTGATCGTAGAGGACCTTCGGGTCGAACGGGTCCGCGGCCGGCTGGCCGGCGCCGGTGCCGAGCGCCGCCCAGAACGCCTGCAGCGAGATCGGCCCGACGTCAAACACCCCGGTCGACCTGTCGAGAACGGCGTAGCCGCGGTTCGTCAGGCTGACCAGATGCGTCGGCCCGGCCGCGCCCTGGGTGTCGGGCGGAATCACCCGGTTGTTGTCCAGCACGATATCCATCATGCCGGGGAACGAGCTGATGAGAGGAGGCGTCGGGGAGATCGATGCCGGCGCCGGCCCGGGTGCCAGCGAGCCCGGGGCCGCGCCGGAGCCCGCGACGTCCTGTGGTGACGGCACCCCCGGGGCCTGGCCCGGCCCGGACATCAGGAGCGGCCCCGGCACTTCGCGGAACCTGACCGCCCGCGGTGTCTTCGGCTTCAGGAGCGCATCGAACCGTCGCATGTCCTGATGCGTGACGGCGATGCCGCGAACCCGGTACGTGTGGGCCGGAGGCGTCCCGGTACGCGCCTGCTCCGGCTGCTGACCCTGAGGGACTGCCGTGCCCGCGGCGAACAGCATCGCGAGAGCGCCCGCGGCCACCCACACCCACGTGCGAGCCCGACCGACCGACACACGTTCTCTCACGCGGCTCGCCTCCGAGTTTCCTGCTGCCGGGAAGATACCGCCAAACCCGCGGAAAGCCAATCGTGAAGTGGGAAGCCGAGCTCCACGGGGCACCGCGGCGCGACGTCCTCGCCGCCCGCCGGCCCGCCGCGCGTCACGGAATCGGCGGCTCGAGATGTCGCTCCGGTCTCAGCACGGTGCGGCACCACAGGACCCGGTCGGAACCCCCCTCGCTCGCCACGACGACCAAGTCCCCGGCGGGCTCCAAGGTCGTCCAGTAGACGCGCGGCCCGAGGACCGCCACCTCCACGGGCCGCTCGAGGCTCCCGATCGGCGCTCCGGTCTCGAGCGAGAAGAGGTCGTACCATGATTGCTCGTGGACGCGCCGCAACAGGACATGGCGCCGATCGGTCGTCGCCCAGACCGCGTCCGTCGCGTGCCCGTGCTCGAGGCGCAATGACCGCTCGCGCCCGCCACCCGGGACACGCCAGCGGTGCACGATGACCACCTTCGTGTCCGGGCTCAGCTCGAAGGCGAGCCGCAGATCCCCGACGATCAGGGCGCCTTCGACATTGGCCGGCGGTCCTCCCAGGGCGAGCCGGGCGCCCGGCGCACGCGCGTGGACGGCCACGAGTCGCGCTCCCGGCATCGGCGGAGCCGGCTCAGAGAGTGGCGGGGGTGGCGGTCCCGCTCCGGGCTTCAGCGCGACCCGGCCCGAACCGAGCGCGATGCGCGCCACGCCCTGCGCTTGTCCTACGGCGTCCGCCGGCCGGAATCCATACGCCTGCATGCGCGTCGCGTCGTAGCGGATCTCGAGTCCGTCGCTAGCGAGCCGCGCCGTGACCTCGAAGACGGTCCACTGACGACCATCGCTCGGCTCGGCCAGGGACGCCCATGGGGGCAGCGCGAGCGTCGCGAGATCGTAGGCGCGCAGCAGCCGGCCTCCGCGCGCATCGTACGCGGCCACGCGCAGCGGCTGTCCGGCGCGCTCCTCCAGAACGTACGCCCGCCCACGCGCGATCATCAGCGCCCTGGCCGGCGCGGCCGAGCGCCAGAGTGACCGGCCCGTCGCCAGGTCCACCGCCTCCACTCCCCCCTCGGGCGTCCGCAGGCAGCCGACCGACCGCGCCGCGTCGCTCACGCCCGCCGGGATGTAAGTCGGTTCCTCGACGGTCCCGGCGGCCGCCCCGGGCTGCGACGTCAGCTGCGCCCCGACGAGCGCGAGGGTCAGCAGCGCCGGCGCCGCGCCGGGCAGAACACGGTTGTCGCTCATCGGGTTCCGGGGGTCAGTCCTGGAAATTGCCGTGGCCGAACGTCGACGGCTGGTGCCGTCAGCGCTGCGGCGCAATCGCGTCGATGAAGCGGGCGTGGTGCAGAAAGTCCACGACCAGCGCTTCCCCCGCGTCGGCATCCTCGCGCGGCACGGCCAGGGAGATCTGGTGGATGTCGTGCCCGTCCTGGTCGTACAAGAAGTACTGCATCAGGACGACCTCCTGGTCCGTCTTCGTCTTCATCACGCCGACGTAACGGAAGCCGTGAAATGGCGCGGGAATCTGCCCGTCGTCGACGAGCGTGCTGACCACCTGCTGCTTCATCTCCGCCGAGTAGTCGTGATGGAACTCCTCCTGATCGTGCAGCAGGCTCTGCGGGTGCGCAAAGACGGTGATGTGCGCGCCGGTGCGCGCGTGGGTCCATTGCGAGCGCCCCGACGGATCGTCCTTGGAGAACGCCCAGTCCGCCGGCCGGCGGCTGCCGCTCCAGGAGCCGTCGTCGGTCGATACGTCGAGATCGCGCTCCAGCCGCGGCCGCACCGAGGCCGCCAGCGGGAACGCCCCGACCACCAGCAGGGCGGACAGCACGCCGCCGGCGACCGCCAGCTTGCCGGCCGTTTCCCGGCGCCCCTCCGGCTCGGGGATCGAGCGGGCCCCGAGCACGCGACCCAGGTGGATGCTCTCGATCTTGGTGATCAGGAAGAACAGGCCGCCCAGCAGGAGGGCCGGAACGATCCCGTCGGTCTCCGAGGCTCCCGACATCAGGGCCAGCCACACGAAGAAGATCATCGACTCGACCAGGAAGTCGTGCAACGCCAGGAAGGGATAGCCCAGGTAGAGCAATCCCGCCCCCGGAAAGGCAAGGGACAGGAGGGTCGCGACGCGCGTCGATCGGAACCGCGTGCGGCAGGCGGAGCACGACTCCGGCGCAGGCGGCGTTCCGGCGCCGCACCGCGGGCAATGCCAAAGGGGCAGCGCCTCCGCGTGAGCGGCGCCCTCCGCGAGAAGCCGCTTCTGCAGGCGGGGCAGCAGAAGATTCAGGAGCTTCTTGTCACCCCCGGTCCGCAGCCTCCATCCCTGCTTCCGGCCCTGGGCCGGGACCGCGGTCAGCTTGCCGAACGACAGCTTCAGGGCGCTCAGGTGACGGTACGGGTAGGAGCGCAGCCTCGTCCCGGGACCGCTGGCGCGGAAGTTCAGGAGCGCCTCGATGATCCGCTGGTCGGTGACGACGAGGAGGACCTGATGATAGGCGTAGACGAAATGGCCGAGGCCGACGCAGTGCAACAGCGGCGGCACCTGCTGGGCATAGACGACGTGCAGGACGTGCTCGCCCGGCTGCAGGAGCCGCCTCACCATCGGGCGGACCGCGTTCCACTGCTGGCGGCGCTTGCGCTGGTGGCGGCCGCTCAGGAACTTCGAGGCGCCGGGGAACAGGTCGTCGGGCGAGGACTTGCCGGCCGATTCCGCCAGGGGCCGATCACCGAGCGGCCCCAGGAATTCCGGTTCAATTTTGTGATCCGTTGCGCTGCTCGGCTCCATACGGTTCACCTCCGAGAGCCTAAAGTTAGTCCCGGAGGCGGGCGCGTCAACCCGAAAGGGGCCCAGGCGGCAGCGTCACGGCACCGAACCAGAACTCCTGCAGCGTGCGGAACAGCCTGATCCAGTCCTCGACCCCCAACGGCTTGGTGATGTAGCTGTTGGCGTGCATCCTGTAGGCGTGCAGGATGTCGCGCTCGGCAGCCGAGGTCGTCAGGATGACCACCGGAATGTCCTTCAGCCTCTCATCGCTCTTGATCTCGGCCAGCACCGCCCGGCCATCCCGGCGCGGCAGGTTGAGGTCGAGCAGCGTCAGGTCGGGGCGCGGAGCGGCCGCATAAGGTGCGCGCCGCTTGAGGAACGCCATGGCCTGATCGCCATCCTGCGTCACGTGAAGCTTGTGCGCCAGCCGCGTTTCTTCCAGGCTCAGCCTGGTCAGCTCGACGTCGGCCGGGTTGTCCTCGACCAGCAGGACATTGACCGACTTCGCGGACGGCGATCCGCCGCTCACGGCTGCACGTCCGACTGAACCGGAATCGAGAAATAGAACACGCTGCCCCTCCCGGGCGTGGACTCCACCCAAATGTGGCCCCGGTGCCGCTCGACGACCCGCTTGCAGATCGCCAGCCCGATGCCGGTGCCGGGGTATTTCCCCTGCGGGTGCAAACGCCGGAACACCTCGAAGATCTGGTCGCGATGCTGCGGCTCGATGCCGACTCCGTTGTCGCGCACCGAGAAGATCCATTCAGTGGCGCCCCGCTCGGCCGAGACGTGCACGCGCGGAGGCTCGTCGCCGTGGAACTTGATGGCGTTGCCGATCAGGTTCTGGAACACCTGCACCAGCTGCCCGGCGTCGGCCGTCACGCTGGGCAGGGCGTCCTGCGTGACCTGCGCCCGCGCTTCCTCGATGGAGACGCGCAGATTGCCCAGGGCCTCGCCGATGACGGCGGCGCAGTCGGTCGGCTCGAACGACCGGGTCCGGGTCTGGGCCCGCGAGTACTCGAGCAGGTCGGCGATCAACCTCTGCATGCGGCGGGCCCCGTCCACCGCCAGACCGATCCACTCGAGGGCCTTGTCGTCCAGCAGCCCTGCGCAGCGGCGCTGCAGAAGTTCGCAGAAGCTGGCCACGGTGCGGGCCGGCTCCTGCAGATCGTGCGAGGCCACGTAGGCGAACCGCTCCAGCTCGGTGTTGGAGCGCGCCAGCTGCTCCGTGCGCTCGCGCAGCTCTTCGTGGGCCTTCTGCAGCGCCTGCTCCGACCGCTTGGACAGGGTGATGTCTCGCTCGATGGCCGAGGTGCCGACGATGCGACCCTCCGGGTCCTTGATGGGCGACACGGTGAGCGAGATGTCGACGAGCGTGCCGTCCTTGCGCCGTCGCCTGGTCTCGTACGACTGGATCTGCTCGCCCGCCTTGAGACGCTCCAGCATTTTCGGGATCTCGTCCGGGCGATCCGGCATCGCCAGCCGGGTGATCGACCTGCCGAGGATGTCGCGGGCCGAGTAGCCGTAGATCCGCTCGGCTCCCGGGTTCCAGCTGGTGACGATGCCATCGAGGTCCATGCCGATGACGGCATCCGCCGACGACTCGACGATGGCCGCCAGCTGCAGTGCTCTCTGCTGCGCCGCCTTGGACCGGGTGATGTCCCGGCCGATTGAGCACGCCCCGATGATGTGGCCGTCGGTGTCCCGGATGGGCGACAGGGTGAGCGAGACGTCGATCAACGCGCCGTCCTTGCGCCGGCGCCTGGTCTCGTAGTGTCCGATCCTCTCTCCCGTCTTGATCCGCCGCAGGATCATCGTGGTCTGGTCCGGGCGGCCGGGAGGCTCCAGGATCAATATTGATCGGCCGATCATCTCGCGCGCGCCGTAGCCGTAGATCCTCTCGGCCGCCTGGTTCCAGCTGACCACGAGACCGTCGAGATCCTGGCCGATGATGGCGTCGTCCGACGACTCGACGATCGCCGCCAGATACGATTGCGGCTCGGACCGATCGATGTCGTCGGCCGGACGCCGCCCGGCGCTGGAGCTCATCGCAGGCACCTCACGCACGCTTCGATCCGCCTCGTCCGAAGGAACAATATCAGGCCGCACCCGGTCCGGATGCAAGAGTCGGCCTGCAACAAGGCGTCGCCCGTCATTTCCGTACGAACATGTATTCGCCGGCGGGATCGACCTGCTTGAGCCCGGCGACCCGCCCGTCGGTCAGCACGAACTCGAACTGCACGTCGGAGAACTCCCTGACCTTGAACCGGCGGGGCCGCCACGGGACCAGCGCCTGG